>USSI01000015.1 GCA_900557315.1 uncultured Butyricicoccus sp.
GGTAGGCAAAGGAGACATGGTCAAAGGTGATGTCGTAGCGATTGGGGCGGAAATCCTCCGTTCCCGTCTGAACCGGCTGTTCCAGAATGGAGCGCATCCGTTCAATCTGCAGCTTGGTGTTGAAGGTAGCGGCGATATTCTGGAGCACCACCCCCAGGGGATCATACAGCCGGGCGGCAGCAAAGAGGAAGCCCAGGAAATAGAGGAAGGAGAGCTCCCCGGCCAGCAGCATCGCCCCGCCGGTGAGTACCGTAGTGGCAAGCCCCAGGCGCAGGAAGGCCTGGGCGGAGCACACGAACACGCCGGTAGCCAGCTCGGAGCGGATAGAGCCGCGCTCCATGGCGGCCAGCTTTTGCTCCAAGCCGTCCAGATACCGCTCCTGCCGGTGGCAAGCCTTGATGTCCCGGATCGTCTCCAGCCCCTCCTGGATGCAGTCGGCCACCGCCCGCTTGTTCAGGATGTTTTTCGTCCCAAAGGCATCCTGGATTTTTTTGGAGCCTGCCGTCAGCGCCACTGCCACAGGGACCACCCAAAGCACTGCCAAGGCCATGCGCCAGTCGTAGGCGAACATGCACACCCCGATCACCAGCGTAGAACCAATGGAGGCAAACAGCTGGGGCACATAGTGGGAGAACATCTGGTCCAGGCTGGAGCAGTCCGCGATCATGGTGGAGGTCAGGTCGCTGAGATCCCGGTTCCCGAAAAAGGACAGCGGGAGCCTCCGCAGCGTCTCCGCTAAACTCACCCGGCGGTTGGCGCTCTCCCGGTAAGTTGCAATGTAAAGGGAGGCATACTGGAACCAGTGGAGGACGAACAGCAGGATCAGCACTGCCAGGGAAAAGCCCACATAAATCCGGAACCCGTCCATGGGACTGCCGCCGCCCTCCAGGCAACCCAGAAGATGCTGAACCGTGAACAGTACCGCCCCCACGGGGAACATGAGAGCCAGATTGCACACAAAGCACCAGAGCACGGCCTTGACCAGATCGTCCGCCCCCTTCTCGCTGAGGGCAAACCAGTGCTGCAGCTTGCTTGTCATACCGCTGCCTCCTTTCCAACTTTCCACTGGGTGCTGCGCTGATAGTCCGCCCACATGGCGGCGTAGACGCCGTTTCTTTCCAGCAGGGCGCTGTGGCTGCCCTGCTCCGCAATCTTTCCCTCGCTGAGGACGATGATGTTGTCCGCGTTCTGCACCGTGGACAGCCGGTGGGCAATCATCAGCACCGTCTTGCTGCGGGTCAGCACCTCAAAGGCCTTTTGTATCTGATGCTCGTTCTCCGGGTCAGCAAAGGCGGTGGCCTCGTCCAGCACCACAATGGGGGCGTCCTTCAAAATGGCCCGGGCCAGGGCGATGCGCTGCTGCTCGCCGCCGGAGAGGTAGACGCCCCTGGCGCCCACCACCGTATCTCGTATCCAGCCCCTGGGGCAGCTTTTCCAGAATATCATCGCATTGCGCGGCATGGGCGGCGGAGAGCACTTCCTCCCGGGAGGCGTCCGGCCGGGCCGCCCGGATGTTTTCCAGCAAACTCTCCTTGAACAGCCGGGTATCCTGGAACACAAATGCCACCTGCCCCATGAGGGCGGCGCTGCCCAGCTCCCGCACGTCCGCGCCGCCCACAGTGACGCTGCCGCTGTCCACATCCCAGAACCGCGGGATCAGGCTGGCTGCGGTGGTCTTGCCCCCGCCGGAGGGCCCCACAAGGGCCACCACCTGACCGGGACGGACGGTGAAACTCACATCCTCCAGCGCGGGCCGGTCAGCGCCGGGGTAGGTGAAGGTCACATGGTCAAAGGCCACGGCGGCATTGACCGGCCTCTTTTGAACCTCCGGCTCCTGCATGGGCTGCTGGCGCAATATCTCGTCCAGCCGGCCGATGGCCTCGTCGGCCTCCATCACCGCCTCGCTCATATACATGATGCGGTTAATCATCTGGCCGCAGGCAGGGGCGAACAGGGTATAGAAGATAAAGTTCACCAGCACAGCCCGCACATCCCCGCCGGAGGCGATCAGCAGCGCTGCCGGGACCAGCAGAGCAAAGGCCCCGTTGATAAAAGTGAGGAAACAGGTCTGGCCCGTCCGGCAGCTCATGGCGTACTGGCTGGCCAGATCACTGTAATCCTTGATGGCGGCGTAGAAGGCCTTGAAGGAGTACACCGTCTGCTGGAACATCTTCACCACCGGGATGCCCCGGACATACTCCACCGCCTCGCCGCTCATACGCTCGATCTCCTGCTGGTAGCGGTGGAAGAAGCCGGCGTTCTTGCCGCCCATCATCAGGCACATGGAAAGAAGCGCCAATCCCATGGTCAGCAGGCACAAAAGACCCATCCGCCAGTCAAAAAGGAACAGCATGACGATAGCGGCGATGGGTGTTACCACCGTGCCCGCCAAGTCGGGCAGCTTGTGGGCCAGCAGGTCTTCGGTCAAGCCGGCGTTGTCATCAATGAGCTTGCGCAGCCGGCCCGACTGGTTCCCGATGAAAAAGCCCAGGGGGAGTTTCAGCACATGGGACATGGCCGAGCGCCGGATGTTCCTGGCCGTGCGGAAGGCGGCGATGTGGGTGGACATGAGGGCGGCGAAATACAGGGCGATGCTGCCAATGGCGAACCACACCGCCATCCATCCCCAGCGGCCCAGTCCTTCCGCCCCGTCCAGGCTGGGCCAGGCCTCCAGGACGCTCCTGGCCACCAGCCACACGCACAGGTATGGCACCAGCCCCAGCACCGCCGACAGGGCGGACAGGATGCAGCCCAGAATGGTCAGGGCCTTGTGCCTGCCCGCGTAGTACAGGATGCGGGCAAGGCTGCCCGTTTTCTTTTGGTTCAAGGTGATCCCTCCTTATTCGGTAGTTAGCCATTGCTAACATATATCCAAAAAAGCAGGGGTCAAGCCCCCATCAATTTCAGCCGTCCGGCGGTATAGAAGTCCCGGAGCTGGTCCACATCCCGCAGCGCCTGATCCCGCGGCATATCGTGGACCACGATCTCAAAGATGCCATTGAACATCCCGCTGGCGATGATATGGCACAGGGATTTGTCCAGCACCGGGATGTCCCGGCCCAGGCGGCGGAGCACCTCCATGTACTGCAGGGTGTACTCCACCTCGACCTCCACCATGTTGTGGACGAAGTGCTCATAGCTGGTGCCCTCCGCCCGGCACAGGAGCAGCTTTACCGGCTCCCGGTGGGCGCAGATATAGTCCACCATCCAGTGGACACAGCTGCTGGACTCCACCCCCATATGGTCGGGCTGCTGCTCCTCGGGCAGCTCGGCAAAGGAGGTCTGCGCCTCCATGAACTTCCCCATGAGGGCGGCGGCATGAGGCTCTACGATAGAGGCGAACAGGGCCTCCTTGCTGGAGAAATAGCCGTAGAACGCCCCGGTGGTCACCCCGGCGTTCTTCACGATCTGCCGCAGGGAGGCCCCCAGAAAGCCCTTATCCAGAAATTCAGCCATTGCGGCCTCCTGTATCTTCTCCAGGGTGGCGGTTAACTTCTCTTCCATCTGTACGCCTCCTTGTAACAGCGTTATATAACACCGTTATAATACCTCTGCCTGATCCAAATGTCAAGATGGTTCATTCAAATTCTTCCTGACACCGGCTTTTCCAGAAAGGCGTGCCCGGCTACACCGATTGACAAAACGGGTTCCCCTGCATATAATTTACTCATACCCCTAATGGTATGGAGGGAATGACTGTGAGACAATGTATGGATGCGGACAACCTGCACCGCAGGCTGAAGAAAATTATCGGACAGGTGCAGGCCATTGATCGGATGATTGACGAGGACATCCCCTGCGAGGATATTCTGGCCCAGATCAATGCGGCCAAGTCCGCCCTCCACGGGTGCGGCAAGGTGGTCCTGGAGGGCCATATCCAGCACTGCGTCCGGGACGGCATCCAGCACGGGGATGCGGACAAGACCATCGAGAGTTTCACCAAGGCGGTGGAACGGTTCTCCAACATGACTTGATACGACGAAAAGGCAGCCTGGCGGGCTGCCTTTCTTCTTGACATATTATACCCCCATGGGTATAATATACCTATACCCCATACGGTATAAAGGAGGGGCATGTTATGAAATCACTCATGGAAAAACTGGAGCATCTGCTGGAGCTGGGCGGCACCAAAAAGGATATTACGCTGCTGGCCATCTCCGGGATTGCCGTGCTGCTGAGCCTGTTCGGCGTCCGGCCGTTTCCCTTTGACATGGCGTGGATTGCCGTTATCCTGTGCGGCATCCCAATCATTCTGGAGGCTGTCATCGGCCTGGTCACCGCCTTCGACATCAAGGCGGACGTGCTGGTGTCCCTGGCTCTGATCGCCTCGGTGGCCATCGGGGAGGACTTTGCCGCCGGCGAGGTGGCTTTCATCATGCAGCTGGGCGGCCTGTTGGAGGAGCTGACCGTAGCCCGGGCCCGGGCAGGCATCGAAAAGCTGGTGCATCTGACACCCCAGACCGCCCGGGTGCTGCGGGACGGACAGGAAAGCATCATCCCCGCCGAGCAGGTGCAGGTGGGCGACGTGCTCCGCGTCCTGCCCGGGGAAGGCGTGCCGGTGGACGGCGTCATCGTCTCCGGGCAGACCTCCATCAATCAGGCCGTGATGACCGGGGAATCCCTCCCCGTGGATAAAACCGTGGGGGACGAAGTCTCCAGCGGAACCGTGAACCAGTTTGGGGCCTTTGAGATGCGTGCCTCCAAGGTAGGGGAGGACAGCTCCATCCAGCGGATGATCCGGCTGGTCCAGTCCGCCGACGCGGGTAAGGCCAAGATCGTGGGCATCGCTGACCGCTGGGCTACCTGGATCGTGGTCATCGCCCTCAGTGCGGCAGCCCTCACCTGGCTTATCACCGGGGAGATTATCCGGGCTGTGACCATCCTGGTGGTGTTCTGCCCCTGCGCTTTGGTGCTTGCCACCCCCACCGCCATTATGGCGGCTATCGGCAACGCCACGAAGCACGGCTTCCTGGTGCGGGAAGGGGACGCCCTGGAGCGGCTGTCCGAGGTGAAAGTCATTGCCTTTGACAAAACCGGCACCCTGACCTACGGCACGCCGGAGGTGGTGGAAGCCGCCAGCGTAACGGATACCTGCGCCAGAGAGCAGCTCTACCGGCTGGCCGCCTCTGCAGAGCAGCTGTCGGAGCACCCGCTGGGCAGGGCGATTGTGCGCTGCTGCAAAAAAGAGCTGGGCGGGGAACTCGCCCCGGCCGATGACTTTCACATGCTCCCCGGCCGGGGGGTGCGTGCCCGGGTGGAGGGGAAGCAGATCCTGGCTGGCAACCCGGAACTGCTCAATGAGCACGGCGTCTCCATGACGCCTCCTCCTGCGGCGGAAGATGCCGTCCGGAAGGGCTGCACCGTGACGTATCTGGCGGTGGACGGGGTGTTTGCGGGCTATATTGTCCTATCCGACACCCTGCGGGAGGAGAGCGCGGATATGATAGGCTCCCTCAATGGCCTCGGGGTGCAGCCGGTTTTGCTCACCGGTGACCACGAAAACGCTGCCAGGACCATCGCCGGGCAACTTCACATCGGGGCGGTACAGGCCAACTGCCTGCCGGAGGACAAGCTGAAGGCCATCGACCAGTACCAGGCCTCCGGCCAGCCGGTGTGTATGATCGGCGACGGCATCAACGACGCCCCTGCCCTGAAACGGGCCGGGGTGGGTATCGCTATGGGCGGCGTGGGCAGCGACATCGCCGTAGACGCGGCGGACATCGCCCTGGTGGACGACGAGGTGAAGGAGCTGCCCCACCTGATCGCCCTGTCAAAGCGGATGATGGCCACCATCAAATGCAACATGACCTTCTCCATGATGTTGAACTTCATCGCCATCGTCCTGGCGATCAATGGAACGCTGAACCCTGTTGTAGGCGCCCTGGTACATAACGCCGGCTCCGTACTAGTCATCACCTGTTCCGCCTTCCTGCTGAAGTGGAAGAAAGCATGATACGTTTGCTGCCATGAATCTCAAGACGCCGGCTAAATGGCTGGCAATGGGGAAGCCTTCTCCCTTCACGCTTTTCTTTCTTTGGCCCGTATATAACTCGAAACCTGGTCTGCTCCTTTGCATAGACCGGGTTTCTCGACAGTTTCAGCGGGCTGTCCCTTACGGACAGCCCGCTTTATTCGATCAGTTTTTCCCGCAGCGCCTGGATCGCGCGCTTTTCAATGCGCGAAACCTGCACCTGCGACACGCCGATGATTTTGGACACCTGCTGCTGGGTCAGGTCTCGCGAAAAGCGGAGCGCAAGCACCTGCCGGTCGCGCTCGGGCAGGCTGCGCACCGCCTCGCCCAGCGACAGATACAGGCAGGTGCGCTCCTCCATGCCCTCGTCGCCCACAAGGTCGCCCAGCCGCCCGCCGCCGGACAGCTCGCGTTCGAACGAGTCCACCGCCACATCCGCCTGCTCGCACGCGGCAACCTCTTCCACGGTCAGCCCCGCCGCTTCCGCCAGTTCGGATACGGTGGGCGAGCGTCCGGTTTTGCTCTCGAGTTCGCTCTGCATACGCCGCAGTTTGACCGACCGCTCCTTGACCGCGCGGCTGACCTTGACCGCGCCGTCGTCCCGCAGGAACCGCCGGATTTCGCCCGCGATTTTGGGCACCGCATAGGTGGAAAACTCGTTGCCGAGCGATGGGTCAAACCCGCGCACCGCCTTGATAAAGCCCACGCAGGCCAGCTGGTACAGGTCGTCCGGCTCCGCGCCGCGGCCGTAGTACCGCCGCGCGATCGACCAGATCAGGCCGCTGTTTTGCTCGATCAGCTGCGCCTCCGCACTGCGGTCGCCCGCAGCCGCCCGCCCAAGCAGCGCGCGCATATCGCTCGTCACGGCTCCCGCTCCTTAAGTACCTTGAACATGGTGACGACCGTGCCTTTGCCCGGCGTCGAGCGCACGCGCATTTTGTCGGTAAAGGTTTCCATGATGGTGAAACCCATGCCGCTGCGCGTGTCGTCGCCGGTGGTAAACATGGGCTGGCGCGCCTGCTCGACGTTCTCGATGCCGCGTCCCGTGTCCTTCACTTTCAGTTCCAGCATCCGCCCCTCAAACAGGCGCACGGTGACCGTGATAAAGCCGCTTTTGTCCGCATAGCCGTGCACGATCGCGTTCGTGACCGCCTCGCTCACCACGGTTTTGACGTCGCCCAGCTCCTCCATCGTCGGGTCCAGCTGCGCCACAAATGCGCCCACCGACTGGCGTGCAAACGCCTCGTTGACCGAGCGGCTTTCAAACTTCAAACTCATTTTATTGATAACAGCGCGCACCTTACTCCCCCCTTTCAAAAATCATGACCTGCGGCAGGCCGGATGCCTCAAACACCCGCATGGGCTGGGGCGGCGTGCCGCGCACGACAAACTCACACCCGCACCGCGCGCAGGTGCGGTGCAGGTGCAGCACGACCGCCAGCCCGGAGCTGTCCATGAACGTCAGCCCGGACAGGTTGAGCACCAGTTTTTCACAGGGATACAGCACCATCAGGTCCTCGGCCTGTTCGATGGCCATGCGCGCCGCGTGGTGGTCGAGTTCGCCTGCCAGGGATATCACCAGCGTCCCCTCGCTTTCAGCCTGTGTGATATGCAGCATTTATGTTCACCTCGTATTGATGCAAAAAAGGCTTGTACCCGTTCGGTACAAGCCTTAGTTTACCAATATATTCCTGTTTATTCTGCCGTTTTCTGTCGCGTCCGCAGGATTTTTTCGGCTTCGCCGACCAGAAACAGCGATCCGCAGACCAGAATGCAGTCCTTCGGCGCGGCTTTTCCAACCGCCAGACCGATTGCCTGCTCCGCTGTGTGGCAGTCGTAGACCTCGGCGCAGGCCTGCTCGGCGAGCGCCGCAATGGTATGTTCGTTCACCGCGCGGTCGTCCGCGTCGGGCGCACAGGCATAGAACACGTCCGCACGGCGCGCTATTTCGCGCACGCAGAACTCATATTCCTTATCGCGCACCATGCCCATGACCACATGCAGGCGGCGCATTTTGAGCAGCTCATCCACCGCGCGGCACAGCGCCTCAACCCCTGCGGCGTTATGCGCGCCGTCCAGCAGGACGAGCGGCTGCTCCCCTACCCGCTCAAGGCGCCCCGGCATCCGCGCCCGCGCCAGGCCGCGCACCGCGGCTTCCGTCGGGATGTCCCAGCCGCGCTCCCGCAGCGCGGACAGCGTACGCAGGGTGGTCACCGCGTTCTGCAGCTGGTGCCGTCCGGGCATGGCAACCGTGTAGCCCTGCCCCTCATACACAAAGGCCGACCCTTCCATGTCGCACCGGAGCAGGCGGTAATCCAGCGTGCCGGTATACCAGACCGCCCCGCGCGCCTCGCACGCGTGCCGGATCACGACCAGCGCTTCCTGCGCCTGCCCGTCCGCGCACACGACCGCAGACGCAGGCTTGATGATCGCGGCCTTTTCCCCGGCGATTTCCGCCACCGTGTCGCCCAGCACCGCCATATGGTCGAGTGAGATGGGGGTGATAACCGTGACATCGGTGTTTTGAACCACATTGGTTGCGTCGCACCGGCCGCCAAGGCCGGTTTCGAGCACCACGATATCGCATTCCTGTTCGACAAAGTACAGGAAGGCCAGTGCGGTGGTGAACTCGAACTCGCCGACCGATTCGCCCTCCGGCAGGGTGAGGCTTTCGCACGCGACCGCCACCCGCTCGGCAAGGCGGGTCAGGTCGGCGTCCGGGATCATCGCGCCGTCTACGCGGATGCGCTCGTAAAACTGCACAAGATAGGGCGAAGTGTACAGCCCCACGCGCAGCCCTGCGGCCTGCAAAGCCGACGCGGTCATACACGCGGTCGAGCCTTTGCCGTTTGTGCCCGCGATGTGGACGAAGCGCAGGCGGTCCTGCGGGTCGCCGAGCGCCGCGCACAGCGCGCGGATGCGGTGCAGCCCGGGTTTGCCCGAGAACCGGCCGAGCGAGTGAATGTACTGTATCGCGGTTTTGGGAATTTCGGTGTCCATAATCAACCTCTTTTATTATATCGTTCTGGTGAGGCGCGCTGTCCACGCAGACATACGCTTTCCGTCCGCAAGCGACACGCCCACATTTTCATAGGTATCCGCATCCACCTGGCGGAGCGTTTCCGCAGCGCTGTACCGGCCGTCCGCCGAACGGCAGGCGGAAACAATACACGGGCCGACGATCTCAAACGTGCCGCACAGCGTCCCGAGCGCCGGGTTATGCGACTGCCAGCACAAGGTGTCCGGGCTGTCAGATGGTGCGATCCCATAGCGGTTGATGAACCGTACCGCCGGGTCGGACTGCACTTCCAGCCAGCCGTCCAGCGTCCATTGGGATTGGCTGTGCTCGATTTGCACCGCACCGGACAGAGGGAACGTCTGCCCTTCCGCATCATAATAAACGCCGCAGGCCGACCAGTCCGCAGTTTGGAAGAAATAAGTGTGCGCCATGCCGGTCTCACCTCCCGCGTATTACCCAATATTATAACACAACTGCGCCAAAAGGAAAGGAGAAAACCCTGTTTTCTCCTTTCCTTGCCGTTTTCTTAACGCAAAGGGGTACGGATCGTATGGATTGGGCTTGAACAGCAGGATGATGAGGCCAATAAGCACCCCGGCCCCGCACAGTCCAAGCGTAAACAGACAGATATTCCCCACGCCAAAGAACAGGCACAGGAAGAGGGCTGCGCATTTGTTTTGCGGTACTTATTCCTCCTCCCGCTCATCCTTCTGCGTGCGCGCCGGCACCAGCTTACGATAGCGGCGCGGCAGCACCCGCGCCGCCTGCGCCGGCATTTTCACCTCAAGGCCGAAGATCAGTTTGGTCACCCAGACGAAGAACAGCAGCACCGCAATCGGGATGACACAGGTGGTGATGAGCAGCGCCGCTATCGCGTCGATGAAACGGCTGAGCACGGCTTCCGCCTGATCGACCGCATCCGATACCGTGCCTGTGATGGCCTCCCCGATCTGCGAGAACCAGCTGCCCTCCTCCTCACCGGTGTCCGCAGGCTGCTCCGCTGCCTGTTCCGCGTCATCAACCGCCTGCTGTATCTGGAAGGTTTCGTCCACGATGCGGCTCACCTGTATGCTGGCGGGGACGATCAGGCAGATCACAACGCCGAACAGCGCGAGCTTGCGCGCCAGCACCCTGCACCACTCGACGCGCGCGAACAGGTAGACGATCCCCAGAATGCAGGCGATCGGGATCAGGAACTGGAAGGCCGCATAGCAGGTCAGGGACAGCAGCAGCTTTTCCAGCATGATCGCGCCGACCACGATCAGCAGATACCCGCTCAGATCGGAAATCTGGTTGGCGATCGGTGTGGTTGCGTCGCCCGGGATGGCCGAGATCGCCACCGACCCGGCCGCCGTCGCCGCGGTCAGCTCCATCACCGTGACCTTTTTCTCATCGAGCGCCGCGATGGAATCTGCATGGAATTCCGGTTGGGAGGTGACCCGCGCCAGCCAGAACGCCGAAAGCAGCGCGATTACCACAAGCACCCCTGCCGCGACCAGCCTGCGTACGTCCCATTTTCCTTTTGTCATGTCAAATCTCTCCTGTCATCATGGTTTTGCGTTTCCGCGTAATACGGCCTGTTTTTTTCGCGTGCCCGCCTTCCATATTTTTTCAAGCTTCGACATTATATCACAGTTTCCGGCAAAAACAAAACGGTATGGACCTGCCATACCGTTTTGAATCAATGCGTTTTTCGGTTTATCCCAGCGCGGCGATGGATTCCTCCAGCTTTGCGAGATGCTCGCGCAGCTTCTCCACCTTTTCCCGCTCAACAGCGACGACCTTTTCGGGCGCCTTGCTGACGAAATTCGGGTTATCCAGCTTTTTCATGACAAACGCGATGTCGTCCTCGACCTTGGCCTTCTCCTTTTCGAGACGCGCGCGCTCGGCGGCGAAGTCGATCAGGTCGCCCATCGGCATATAGAGCTGTGCGTCGCCGGTGACAACGCTCGCCATCTTGGCTGCGTCCTCCGGCACCGCGTCGATCAGCTCGATGTCGGACGCATACGCCAGCTTGGGGAAGAAGCCCGCGCCCGCGGCGAAGGTATCCTTCTTATCGGTCAGCACGAGCACCTTGGCCTTCTTGGAGGGCGGCACGTTCATCTCGCTGCGGCGGTTGCGGATCGCGCGGACCGCGTCCATCAGCGTCTCCATCTGCGCCTCCTCGGCGGCAAAGTGCAGCGTTTCGTCATATACCGGCCACTGGGACACCATGACGGACGGGCCCTCGTGCGGCAGCGCCTGCCAGATGGTCTCGGTGATGAACGGCATGAACGGATGCAGCAGCTGCATCGCGCCGGACAGCACATAGCACAGCACCTTCTGCACGTTCTCGTCGCCGTTCTGCAGGCGGGTCTTGGCGATCTCGATATACCAGTCGCAGAAGTTGTCCCAGATGAAGTCGTTGAGCTTCGCGGCGGCAAGGCCAAGCTCGTACTGGTCGATGTTGCGGGTGACTTCCGCAATCAGCGTGTTGTACTTGGATACGATCCACTTGTCCTCGATCGTCAGGGTCTCCGGCAGAGCGGCCGCCTTGTCCTTGTCGATCGTCAGGTTCATCTGGATGAAGCGGGACGCATTCCAAATCTTGTTGCAGAAGTTGCGGCTCGCCTCGACGCGCTCGGTCGAGAAGCGCATGTCGTTTCCGGGGCTGTTGCCGGTCGCGAGCGTGAAGCGCAGCGCGTCCGCGCCATACTGGTCGATGATCTCGAGCGGGTCGATGCCGTTGCCGAGCGACTTGGACATCTTGCGGCCCTGCGCGTCGCGCACGAGGCCGTGGATATACACGGTCTCAAACGGGGTCTGACCCATGTGCTCGACGCCCGAGAAAATCATGCGCGCAACCCAGAAGAAGATAATGTCATAGCCCGTGACCAGCGTGGAGGTCGGGTAGAAATAGTCGAGCTCCGGGGTCTTTTCCGGCCAGCCGAGCGTGGAGAACGGCCACAGCGCGGAGGAGAACCAGGTGTCCAGCACGTCCTCTTCCTGACGGACGTTTTTGCTGCCGCACTTCGGGCAGACGTGGATATCTTCCTTGGAAACGGTCATCTCGCCGCAGTCGTCGCAGTAGAACGCCGGGATGCGGTGGCCCCACCACAGCTGGCGCGAAATGCACCAGTCGTGCACGTTTTCCATCCAGCGCAGGTAGGTTTTGGCGAAGCGGTCGGGCACGAACTTGGTCTTGCCCTCGGTGACCACATCCATCGCGGGCTTCGCAAGCGGCGCCATCTTGACAAACCACTGCGCGGAGGTCATCGGCTCGACCGTCGTACCGCAGCGGTAGCAGGTGCCGACGTTGTGCTCGTGATCCTCGATCTTGACCAGGTAGCCGCCTTCTTCGAGGTCCTTGATAACCGCCTTGCGGCACTCGTAGCGGTCCATGCCCTCGTAATTGCCGCCGTTTTCGTTGACGGTCGCGTCCTCATTGAACACAAGGATCTGCTCGAGGTTGTGGCGCTGGCCCATCTCGAAGTCGTTCGGGTCGTGGCAGGGCGTGACCTTGACGCAGCCCGTGCCGAACTCCATATCGACGTACTCGTCGCCGAAAATCGGGATTTCGCGGTTCATAATCGGCAGGATGCAGGTCTTGCCGATCAGGTGCTTATAGCGCTCGTCGTTCGGGTTGACGGCCACGCCGGTATCGCCCATGAAGGTCTCCGGGCGGGTGGTGGCCACGACGAGGTCGCCCGAGCCATCCGCCAGCGGGTAGCGGATGTGCCACAGCTTGCCCGGCTGGGTTTCGTACTCAACCTCGGCGTCACTCAGCGCGGTCGCGCAGTGCGGGCACCAGTTGATGATGCGGTGGCCCTTGTAGATCAGGCCCTTGTTATACAGGTTGACGAACACCTCGCGGACCGCCTTGGAGCAGCCCTCGTCCATCGTGAAGCGCTCGCGCTCCCAGTCGCAGGACGAGCCGAGCTTTTTCAGCTGGCTGATGATGCGGTTGCCGTACTTGTGCTTCCAGTCCCACACGCGCTCGAGGAACTTCTCGCGGCCGAGGTCGTAGCGGGTCAGGCCCTCCTCCTTGCGGAGGTTCTCCTCTACCTTGATCTGGGTCGCAATGCCCGCGTGGTCGGTGCCCGGCATCCACAGCGCCTCGTAGCCCTGCATGCGCTTGGTGCGGATCAGGATGTCCTGCAGGGTTTCGTCAAACGCGTGGCCCATGTGCAGCTGGCCGGTGACGTTCGGGGGCGGGATGACGATGGTATAGGGCTTTTTGTCCGGATTGACCTCAGCATGGAAAAAGCCGGAGTCGTTCCAGAAGCTGTACAGCTTGTCCTCGACCGATTTGGGGTCGTAGGTCTTTGGCAGTTCGCTCATTGGTCTATCTCCTTTTTGAAATATATAGCGTAATGAATTGCGGGAAAACAGGCGTCAAAAAAAGCACGCCTTCATCCAACATAGGACGAAGCGTGCTCCGTGGTACCACCTAAATTCGCGGCAGAATGCCGCGCACTCATTGACCCGTAACGCGGGCAACGGGACGGCTTACCAGAAATTCAGCCATCCTGCTCCAAAGCGACCTTCTCCCCGTCCGCCGCAGGGCTTGCACCGAACCGCCCTCTCTCTGAAGCGCGCAAAGCAGGGATACTCCTCTTTTTCATCGCATTTTGCGTATTAACTTAATTAGTATATCCACAAAACAAGGGATTGTCAAGGCTTTTGCTCCCCGGGAGGCGCAATTTCGCCATGTTCCCGCTCAAAGCGGCGAATGTCTTCCCGGATCAGGTACAGCACATGACCGTTGATTGATCTGCCCTCATAATCCGCCACATAATGCAGTTTATCCAATGTTTCCGGTTCAATACGGAAACCGAAGTGTCGTCTATTATCCACTGCGCAGTACTCCGAAAGATTGCATCTTTTACTGTCTCTCTGCTTCAGACAGATCTATTTGCCCGTTTTGCGCTTCGTATGCATTGATACACTTATAAATCAAATGCATAACCTGTCCATTGATCGAGCGGCCTTCGTATTTGGCGATGTACCGCAGCTTTAACCGTGTTTCATCATCCAGTCGGAGGGATAAATGCTTTTTCTTTTCCATATTTACACCCATTTTGAATTTATTATGGGTTCATTTTACGCGCATAATATGGTATTATGTATTTAAGAACTCATTATGGGTTCTTGATATTAAAATTGAAAGGGAGCTGTCCCCATGTACCGCTATGGATTTTATTTGTTTGGACTGGAAGCACGGCCGCTGCCGCCGCACCCACCGCCGCAGACCGTGATAACCCCCGGCAACAGCTTCCACATATTTTGTTTTTTGCGCAAAACTGCGCAAATCCCCCTTGCATTTCGCAGGGGAATGTGTTTTAATAGAGCTGTTATGAATAGCAAAACCTGCGATGAACAGGGAAAGTAACGCCATCCCCCCTCTTTTCAGAGAAGACGGCCTTCGGCTGTGAGCCGTCCAAAGAGGCATGACGCGAAGTTCCCCTGCGAGCACCGGCGCTGAACGGCTTTTCCCAGTAGGCGCAGGCGAGGCGACGCCCCGTTACCGGCGTTCAATGAGTGCCCGGCCTGTCCGGGAATCAGGGTGGTACCACGGAAGATGTTTTCACGCCTTTCGTCCCTATCTGCGGGACGAAAGGCGTTTTTGCGTAGTATGGGGGTATCCATACCCCCCATATACGGAAACCGGTTTCCGATACCCCCGGACGCCGCCCCGGGCGGCTGGGTCGGGGTATCAAAACCGTGATATATGCTCCCGGTTTTGATGGTTTTGCAATGCAAAACCCATTTATACGCGCTCACGCGCAGAAACCTTCGTTCCAACTGTAAATCACATTCCAAAGGAGAATGAAAACATGAAAGAAAAGCTGCAAAGCATTTTGCAGGCCGCTAAGGAGCAGCTTGCCGCTGCCGCGGACGCGCGTGCGCTCGACGAGGCGCGCGTCAAGTTCCTCGGCAAAAAGGGCGAGCTGACCGCGCTGCTCAAGGGCATGAAGGATGTTGCCGCAGAGGAACGTCCGGTTGTCGGCCAGATGATTAACGACGTACGCGCCGAGATCGAAACCATCATCGACAAGCAGAA
>USSI01000016.1 GCA_900557315.1 uncultured Butyricicoccus sp.
CTGCGGGCCGAGGAACTGCGCAAGCGTCCGCTCGACCGCGTACCGCGCGGCATAACGCCCGCTGATCCCGATCGTTTCACCGGTCACGTCCTGCGTATCCGTGTTGTAGCCCAGGGTAAAGCCCGCGACATATTCCTTGTCCTGCGCAGCGGCGAAATCCGCCGCCTTGGTCGCGCCGCCGACAAACACCGGCAGTACGCCGGTCGCCAGCGGGTCGAGCGTGCCGCCGTGGCCGATTTTGCGCGTGTGCAGAATGCCGCGCAGCTTGGCGACCACGTCGTGCGAGGTAAAGCCCTGCGGCTTGTCCATCAGCAGGATGCCGGTCAGCTCACTGTTTTGCATGGTACTGCTCCTGTGCGGCGTTCAGGATGGCGGCTTTCGCCTGTTCCATGCCGCAGTCAAAGCTTGCGCCGGCCGCGCGGATGTGCCCGCCGCCGCCGCACTTTTTGCAGATCGCAGCCGCGTCCATCTCCTTGGTGGTGCGCACCGAGACCTTGACCGTCTTATCCCTGTTCTCGGTCAGCGTGATGCCGATCTGCACGCCCTCGATCTGCCGGGTCAGCGACGCGATCGAGTCCAGATCGTCCATATCCGCGCCCGTGCGGTCGATATCCGCGCGCCACAGCAGCGCAACCGCGATTGCGCCGTCCTCGTAGAACTCCATCGTGTCGAACACGATGCGCTCCATCTGGAAGCGCGGCATGGTCTTGGTCTCGAACAGCGCGCGGTTGATCTCGCCGCCGTCGATGCCCGCGGTCAGGCAGGCCGCCGCGACCGCATGGCTGTGCGCGGTCGTGTTCGAGTATTTGAAGCAGCCGGTATCGGTTGACACGCCGATATAGATACACTCCGCAATATCCGCGGTGAACTTCGCGCCCAGCGCGTCAATCACATCATACAGCACCTCGGCACAGCCGCCCGCGTCCGGCCGGACAAGGTTTTTCTGCCCGAAACCCGGGTTGGAGCGATGGTGGTCGATCACCAGATCGACCCTGCCCTTGTATCCCTCCGCCGTGTCCGGGAACAGCTTTTCCTCCGCGATGTCGGTCGAAACGATATAACCGGGCACAAAGCCCTCCGGCGGGTAACACGGCACGATCAGCGGCGCATAGCGCTTTGTGATCTCCGGGTTTTCGAGGATATAGGCGGTCTTGCCGATCTGCCGCAGCGCGCGGCACAGCGCGCCCGCACAGCCCGTGGTGTCGCCGTCCGGACGGCGGTGGGTGAGGATGAGGATGTCATCTGCGGCCTGCAGCGCCGCGGCGGCGCCCGCTACGTCAACGGTCATTCGCCGTCGTCCTCCCCTCCGAGCTTGCCTTCGTTTTTCAGCTCGTGCAGCATCTCCGAGATGTGCGCGCCGTGGGTGATCGAGTTATCCAGCTCGAACACCAATTCAGGCGCATAGCGCAGCTGCACCTTGTGGCCGACCTCACGCCGCAGCCAGCCCGCGGCGGACTTGAGGCCCTTCATGACCTCTTTGGCCTGCTGCTCGCTGCCGAGCACCGAGATATAGCACTTGGCATAGCGCAGGTCGTTCGTGACCTCGCAGTGCACGACCGAGACCAGCCCGTTCTGCACGCGCGGGTCCTTGACCGAGCGCATGGCTTCCGCCAGCGCCTTCATCACTTCTTCCGAAATCCGGTCGATTCGTGTAGACATAGGTGTAACGTCCTCCTTTATTTGAGGATGGGTGGAAAAATGAAGAATGTAGAATGGAAAATGGAAAATGAAGCTGAGAAGTGCATCTCATTCTCCATTCTCCATCGTCCATTTTCAATTCTCTTATTGTTTTACTTCTTCCATCACGAAGCATTCGATGATATCCTGCTCCTTGATGTCGTTATAGTTTTCGATGCTCATGCCGCATTCATACCCGGAAGCAACTTCCTTGACGTCGTCCTTGAAGCGCTTGAGGGTGTTGAGGTGGCCCTCGTGGAACACGATGCCGTCACGCACAACGCGCACTTCGGCGTTGCGGCGGATGGTGCCGTCCTGTACATAGCAGCCCGCGACAGCGCCCGCGCCCGTGATCTTGAACACCTGACGCACCTCGGCGTGGCCGAGCACGACTTCCTTGAACTTGGGCTCGAGCATACCCTTCATGGCCTGCTCCATCTCTTCAATGCAGTCGTAGATGACGCGGTACATGCGCATATCCACGCCCTGCTGGTGCGCGGAGTCGGTCGCCGTGCGGTCCGGGCGCACGTTGAAGCCGACGATGATCGCGCCCGAAGCGGAAGCGAGCATGACGTCGGACTCGTTGATCGCGCCGACCGCGCCGTGGATAACCTTGACGCGCACCTCGTCGTTCGAGAGCTTCTCGAGCGACGCGCGCAGCGCCTCGACCGAGCCCTGTACGTCCGCCTTGACGATGATGTTGAGTTCCTTCATCTCGCCTTCCTGGATGGAGGCAAACAGGTTGTCGAGCGTGACCTTATGGAACTGCTTGTTGCGCTCTTCCTTTTCCTTATCCTTGCGCTGCTCGACCAGCTCACGCGCCATCTTCTCGTCGTCTACCGCGTCGAAGATGTCGCCCGCGCCCGGCACCTCGGCCAGGCCGATGATCTCAACCGGAACCGACGGGCCGGCCTGCTGAATCTTCTTGCCGTCGTCGTTGGTCATGGCGCGCACACGGCCGACCGCCGTACCTGCGATGACCGTATCGCCGGTATGCAGCGTGCCGTTCTGCACGAGCAGGGTCGCAACCGGGCCGCGGCCCTTATCCAGCTTGGCCTCGATGACCGTGCCGTGCGCCTTGCGGTTCGGGTTGGCCTTGAGGTCAGCCATTTCCGCGGTCAGCAGCACCATTTCGAGCAGGTTTTCGATGCCCTGGCCGAATTTCGCGGAGATATTGCAGACGATCGTGTCGCCGCCCCACTCCTCGGGTACGATCTCGTACTCGGTCAGCTGCTGGAGCACACGGTCGGGGTTCGCGCCCTGCTTGTCGATCTTATTGACCGCCACGATGATCGGCACATTGGCCGCCTTGGCGTGGTTGATCGCCTCAATGGTCTGCGGCATAACGCCATCGTCCGCCGCGACGACCAGAATCGCGATATCGGTAACCTGCGCGCCGCGCGCACGCATGGAGGTGAACGCCGCGTGGCCCGGGGTATCGAGGAAGGTGATCGGCTTGCCGTTTACCGCAACGCGGTATGCGCCGATATGCTGGGTAATGCCGCCGGCCTCGCCCTCGGTGACCTTGGTCTTGCGGATTGCGTCAAGCAGCGAGGTCTTGCCGTGGTCAACGTGGCCCATGACGACAACAACCGGGTCGCGCGGCACGAGGTCCTCTTCCCGGTCCTCGCGCTCGTCAAACAGCTGCTCCTCAATGGTGACATGGACTTCCTTCTCGACCTTGCAGCCCATCTCCTCTGCGACGATGGCAGCGGTGTCGAAGTCGATGATCTCGGATACAGAGGCCATCACACCCAGCTTAATCAGGCCCTTGATAACGTCCGCCGCGGTGCGCTTCATGCGGCTGGCCAGCTCGCCGACCGAGATTTCGTCCGGGATCATGACCTTGACCGGAATCTTCTTGAGCGCAGCCATCTGCTGCTGGCGCTGCAGGCGCTTCATCTTCTCCTGCTCTTCCTGGCGGCGCTTGTTGCCAAACGGCTTGGAGCGCTGCTCGGACTTCTTGGTCAGCTTCTGCTTCTTGGGGCCGCGGGACTCCATGCGCTCGGCCTTGGCGTCAACCAGCTTATCGACATGGTCATCGTATTTTGCAAGGTTGACGTCGCCCGTACCGCGGGTGTCGATGCGGTGCACCTGGCGCGTCTTGCTCTGCGCCGGCTGGGCGGCCTTTTCTGCCTCCGGCTGCCGTGCCGCTTCCGCCGGCTTGCGCTCCGCCTGGGCGGGCGCGGCCGGAGCCTGCTTCTTGTCCTGCGCAGGCTGTGCGGCAGGCTGGCCGGACGCCATCTGGGCGTTCAGCGTCTCCTCCATATTATCCACCTGGTGGTGCTGGGTCATATACTCAAAAATGACCGACAGTTCCTCGTCTCCAAGTACCTGCATGTGGTTTTTCGGGGTGGTGCAGTATTCCGTCAGGATCTCGGTGATCTCCTTGGTCGATGCGCCGAAGTCCTTGGCGACCTCATGCACCCGGTATTTATTCTCTATTGCCATGGGCAACTCCTCCTTTGAAGAATTTCGATTGAAAGCCCGCTTTCAATCGAGCAAGCTGTGCCGTGCAATGCACGGACACATCCCAAGCACGGTTTACGGTGCTTTTTTATCTGAAGCGCGCTTTGCGCGCGGGTTTTCATTCGGTTTGCGCCGTGCCTTTGCCACGCCGCTCGCCTTTGCCGCCGGGCCGCCCGCTGCATTGTGATCCCGCTGCTTCTTTTTGCCGCGGCGGGACTGGATGCGCGTGTTCTTTTCGGCCAGCTCTGCGGACACTGCTGCATATTCACCATGTGCGGCGGCCAGTTTTTGCACTGCCGCGGCCGCCAGGCCGATATCGCTCACCGCGCAGACTGCACAGCCGTTTTTGCCGATCGCCGCGCCCAGATCATCCTTGCCGTGCGGCAGGGAGATGAGCGGCACATTCGCGCCCTGTGCATAAAACGCGGCCTTTTTTGCCGTGCTGGCGCCTGCGTCGGCGGCGACGAACACCGCGCGCGCCTTTTTATCCATGCACATCTCGCGCACCAGCTCATCGCCGAACGCGAGTTTGCCTGCGCGCCGCGCGAGGCCGAGCATACCGAGGAAGGGATCATTCGCCATGCGCACCCTCCTGTTCCATCTGCTGCTCCAGCTGGCCATACACTTCTTCCGGCACCGCGACCGAAAGCGCGCGCTCGATCGCGCGGCTCTTGCGCGCCTTTTTCAGGCATTCCGGCTTGCCGCACAGGTACGCGCCGCGGCCGGGCGCCTTACCCTTAAAGTCCAGCGTGATCTCGCCCTCGGGCGAGCGCACCACGCGGATCAATTCCCGTTTGGGGAACATTTCGCGGCAGCCGAGGCATTGCCGCATGGGGATTTTCTTCTGTGCCATACTGCCGCCCCCTGACTTATTCGCCCTGGGATTCCGGCGCAATGTCGATCTTGCAGCCGGTGAGCTTGGCGGCGAGGCGGGCGTTCTGGCCCTCCTTGCCGATGGCGAGCGAAAGCTGGTCGTCCGGCACGATCACGCGGCAGGACTTGTTGTCCGCCTGCATGGTTGCGGAGATGACGTCCGCGGGTGCGAGCGCTGCGGAGACAAACTGCGCGGTGTCCTCGTTCCACTTGATGATGTCGATCTTCTCGCCGTTCAGCTCGCCCGTGATGTTGGCGACACGCGCGCCGCGCGTGCCCACGCAGGCGCCGATCGGATCGACGTTTTCGTCGTGCGAGGTGACCGCGATCTTGGTGCGGTTGCCCGCCTCGCGGGCGATCGACTTGACCTCGACCACGCCGGAGTGGATTTCCGGCACTTCCAGCTCAAACAGGCGCTTGACCAGGCCCGGATGCGTGCGGGATACCACGACCTGCGGGCCGCGGGTGCCGCGGCGCACCTCGATCAGGTAGACCTTGAGGCGCTGGCCCTCGGTCAGCTGTTCGCCGCGCACCTGTTCGGCAGCGGCCAGCACAGCCTCGCTCTTTTCGCCGCCCGAAACCACATCCAGATACGCATTGCCCGTGCGCGGGTCGATGCGGGCGATCACGCCGGTCAGGATTTCGTGCTCCTTGCTCTCAAACTCGGAGATCACCATGCCGCGCTCCGCCTCGCGGATGCCCTGGATGATGACCTGCTTGGCGGTCTGCGCTGCGATGCGGCCGAACGAACGGGTCGGGATGTCGATATCAATGATATCGCCCACCATGGGGTTGTTTTTGTACTCCGCGGCCTCCTCAAGGGTGATTTCCTCGTACGGCTCGTAAAGGTCCTCCGCGCGGACAACGGTCTTGCGCACATACATGCGGATGGTCTTTTTCTCGCGGTCCGGCTCGACAAACACATTGTCGGTCATGCCGTCGTTATCGCGCTTGTACGCGGTAATCAGCGCCTGCCCCACACGGTCGAGCATATAATCGACCGGGATCCCCTTCTCCTTTTCGAGCTGCTCCAGCGCGTCAAAAAATTCTGCGTTCACCATTTTTTCCGGTTCATCTCCTTAAATCTCCACCGCAAGTCGTACTGCGGCTATGTCTTTCGGTTCGTAGATGGTCTGCTGTCCGCCGCTTTCCAGCGTGACGCAGCCGTTGTCATAGGCGACGAGCGTGCCCTCCACCTGCTTTGCGCCGTTTACCGGCTTGTAGAAACCGACCTCAACCGTATGGCCGAGGAAGGCCGCGAAGTGTTCGGGCTTTTTCAGCCGGCGCGCCAGCCCTGCCGAGGATACGCACAGCGTATAGGACGGCATATCGTCACACTCCTTCGCATCCAGCATGGGGTCGAGCGCGCGGGAAACCTGCTCGCACTGTTCGATGAACACGCCGTCCGGATGATCGACGGTCACGGTCAGCATGTACTGCCCGCCTTCTTTTTCAAATTCCACATCCCACAGCGAAACGCCGGCCTGTTCGCACAGCGGCTTTACCAGCTCTTCCACGCGGGCGACGATCTGCTTTGCCTGCACAGCCGTCCCTCCTTATTACAAAAATCCTCCAAGCAAAGCGTAAGGAGTGGCTTTCGCCACTCCTTACGGTTACTTCTTACTGAACGTGCTTAGTATATCACGTTTTTCCGGGTAATGCAAGGCTTTTTCGGATAGAAAAAGCGATTTTCTGCAAATTTTTCCGCTTCATTCCATATTGCACAGTCAATCTGTGCGCTCTTCCTTCTCTTTGAGCCGCGCTGCGGCCAGGACAAGCAGGTTCAGGACCGCTCCGATCAGCAGCGCCACGGTATAGACTCTCGCCATCGTCGGGACGACGTCCTGTATCGCTGCCATGTCGCCGCACAAGGCCCAGTCTGCAACCTGATGGTAGCTCGACAATATAGACGCCGCGCCGCACGAAAGGCTTGCAAACAGCAGCCCCTGCCAGCCCTTTGTTTTTCCGGTACAAACACGGATCAGGTTGACAATCACCATAATAAACGCCGCCGCTCCAAAGAACAGCCATCCAAAATTCCAGCCCATGAGATGTACTCCTTTCTGCCGCTTATACTGCGTCCGCCTGTTTCACAACGTGTCCTGCCGCTGTGCTTTGCGTTCCTGCCTGCGGAGGCGACGCAGACGCACTGCGGCCTATTCAAAAAGAAAATGACCGCCAGTTGCGGTCATTTCATAAAACGCAGGCTGTATGCCTCCATCGAAAATAAAAAAAGCTATCCAGTAAGCACGCTACTGGATAGCCTTTTTGCGTCATCGTCCTGTTTTCAGGTGAGCCGTTAACTTACTTAACCAGCTCGATGATCGCCATTTCCGCTGCGTCGCCGCGGCGCGGGCCGGTCTTGATGATGCGGGTGTAGCCGCCGTTACGGTTTGCATACTCCGGCGCGATCTCAGAGAACAGCTTCGCTACTACAGCTTCCTTGGTGACGAAAGCCATCGCCTGACGGCGGGAAGCCAGGGTGTTCTTCTTGCCAAGGGTAATCATCTTCTCAGTCAGCGGGCCGACTTCCTTGGCGCGGGCAAGGGTGGTCTCGATTCTGCCGTTCTCCAGCAGGTAGGTCACCATCGCGCGCAGCATAGCCATACGGTGGTCGGTAGGACGGCCGAGCTTGCGATTGTTAGCCATTCGTGTTTACCTCCAAAATAAAGTGAAAGCGGCGGCGCGGCATTCGTACCGCCGCGGTGTTCCATCAGGGAATAAGCCGGCGGATCAGCCGCCGCTTATTCATCGGATTTGGCGAGCGAAAGGCCCATGGCCTCCAGCTTGCCGATAACCTCTTCGAGGGACTTGCGGCCGAGGTTACGGACCTTCATCATGTCCTCTTCGGACGTGTTAATCAGGTCCTCCACGGTGTTGATGCCGGCGCGCTTGAGGCAGTTGAACGAACGCACGGAGAAGTCAAGCTCCTCAATGGTCATTTCAAGCACCTTATCGTGCTGCGCTTCAGCCTTTTCAACAACAGTGGAACGGGAGCCGATCTCCTCGGACAGGTCAACGAACAGGTCGAGGTGGTCGCGCAGCACCTTCGCACCGAGCGAAACCGCGTCGCGCGCAGTGATGGTGCCATCCGTCCAAACCTCGAGCGTAAGTTTATCATAGTCGGTCAGGTCGCGGACACGGGTGTTCTCCACGGTGTAGTTGACCTTGTAAACCGGCGTGTAGATCGAATCCACCGGAATGACCCCGATGGAGGTCTGATGCTGCTTGTTCTTCTCCGCCGGGACATAGCCGCGGCCGGAAGTCAGCGTGATCTCCATGGACAGACGCGCATCGCTCATCAGGGTGGCGATGTGCAGGTCGGGATTGAGGATCTCGACCTCGCCGTCTGCGTGGATGTCGCCAGCCTTGACCTCGCCCTCGCCGGCGGCCTCGATGTAGACCGTCTTGGGACCGTCACAGTGCAGCTTGGCAATGATGCCCTTGACATTCAGCACGATCTCGGTTACGTCTTCCTTAACGCCCGGGATGGTGGAGAACTCATGCTGCACACCGGCGATCTTGATGCTGGACGCTGCCGTGCCGGGCAGCGAGGACAGCAGGATGCGGCGCAGGGAGTTGCCCAAAGTGGTGCCATAGCCACGCTCGAGCGGCTCAACAACAAATTTGCCGTAGGAGCCGTCCTCAGCGAGCTGTTCACAGTCAATACGCGGCTTTTCGATTTCGATCATGTGGTACCCTCCTTCACGTTGGTTGGAAACTTAGACGGAACAGGCGAAGCAGACGCCGCGCCCGTTCCAAAAGCGAGGGTCTATTATTTCGAGTACAACTCGACGATGAGGTGCTCGGACACATCGTAGTCGATGTCGTCACGGGCGGGCATCGCAACGATCTTGCCCTCGAAGGAATCCTTAGCCTTGTCGATCCACTTCGGGCAAGCCTTCTTGCCGTTCTCCTCGAGCAGGGTCTTGAACTTGGTGGTCGAGCGGGACTTCTCGCGGACAGCAACAACATCGCCCGGCTTAACCTGGTAGGACGGGATGTTGACGCGCTTGCCGTTTACGGTGAAGTGTGCGTGGTTTACCAGCTGGCGCGCCTCGCGGCGGGTGTTGGCAAAGCCCATGCGGAACACAACGTTGTCCAGACGGCGCTCGAGCTCCTGAAGCAGGATCTCACCGGTGATGCCCTGCTTGCGCTCCGCCTTCTCGTAGTAAGCATGGAACTGCTTCTCGAGCACGCCGTAAATGAATTTTACCTTCTGCTTCTCCGTCAGCTGTACGCCGTACTCGGACTGCTTGCGGCGGGACTGCTTGGGCTGGCGCTTGGTGGACTTGGAGTAACCAAGTACCGCAGGGGAAAGACCAAGCGTCTTGCAGCGCTTGAGAACGGGCTGTGTATTCTTAGCCATTTATTGGTTTCCTCCTCTATTAGACTCTTCTTCTCTTGGGCGGGCGGCAGCCGTTGTGCGGGATCGGGGTAACGTCCTTAATCATGGTTACCTCGAGGCCGGCAGCCTGCAGCGCACGGATCGCAGCCTCACGGCCGGAACCCGGGCCCTTAACGTAAACTTCAACAGTCTTAAGACCGTGCTCCATCGCAGCAGCGGCAGCGGTCTCAGCCGCGGTCTGTGCAGCGAACGGAGTGGACTTACGGGAACCGCGGAAGCCCATCTCGCCGGAGGAAGCCCAGGAAATCGCGTTGCCATTCAGGTCAGTAATGGTAACGATGGTGTTGTTGAAAGAGGAACGGATGTGAGCCGCGCCCTTTTCGATATTTTTACGCTCACGGCGACGGGTGCGAACAGCGCCCTTCTTCTGTACCTTAGCCATTTATCTGTTCCCCTCCTTACTTCTTCTTGTTCGCAATGGTCTTCTTCGGGCCCTTGCGGGTACGCGCGTTGGTCTTGGTGCGCTGGCCGCGGACCGGCAGGCCGCGACGGTGGCGCAGGCCGCGGTAGCAGCCGATTTCTACCAGGCGCTTGATATTCAGGCCGATCTCACGGCGCAGGTCGCCCTCGACGTTGTAGTCGCGGTCGATGACCTCACGCAGCTTGGCGGCTTCTTCTTCAGTCAGGTCCTTGACGCGGGTATCCGGATTGATACCGGTCTTGGCAAGGATTTCGTTGGACGTCTTGCGGCCAATGCCGTAGACGTAGGTCAGGCCGATCTCCACGCGCTTCTCGCGGGGAAGGTCAACACCGGCAATACGTGCCATACTTTATAAAACCTCCGATTTGTTTACACTGAGGCGTGTTTGCAAACACAGTGTAGGGACCGCCTCCGCCCCTGCAGCGCCGCGCTATGGCGCGTGCTTGTCGTGTTCACTTAACCATCATCCCGCGCCATGACGCGCGGCAATTTATCTGGAAACGGGAGAAAACCCGCTTCACACATTCGCGCCGTCAGGCGCATTTTAATCAGAAAACGGCCATGCCGTTTTCATCAAAAGCGCGAGCTCCGCCCGTGCTTTTGATCCCCCGACCCAGCGGCCCCGGGCCGCGTCATTCGGGTATCAAGACTTGGTTTCTTCGGAACCAAGTCTTGTATATAGGGGACTTTTGAAGTCCCCTATAGAATTTTTTAGCCCTGCTTCTGCTTGTGCTTCGGGTTCTGGCAGATAACCATAACCTTGCCCTTACGGCGGATGATCTTGCACTTCTCGCAGATCGGCTTTACAGACGGTCTTACCTTCATGACATTTTACCTCCATCAAAATTTTTGGTGGGATGGGACACCGGCAAGCCGGCGACCACTGGCGCTCGGGTCACATACGCGCCTCCGCCCGCTTTTATTACAGGCACACGCCGTCAGGCGTGATTGAATCCGAAAATCGCCATGCGATTTTCATCAAAAGCGCGAGCTTTGCCCGTGCTTTTGATTCCCCGACCCAGCGCCCTTGGGGCGCGTCGTTCGGGTATCAAAAACAAGTTTCTCTGGAACTTGTTTTTGTATATAGGGGACTTTCGAAGTCCCCTATAAGCAAGTTTACTTGCTTCGCCAGGTAATACGACCGCGGGTCAGGTCGTAGGGCGACATCTGGACGGTGACCTTGTCGCCGGGAAGAATGCGGATAAAGTTCATGCGGAGCTTGCCGGAGATATGTGCCAGAATCTTGTGTCCATTCGGCAGTTCCACCTGAAACATTGCGTTAGGCAGCGCCTCTATGACGGTACCTTCGAGTTCAATTACATCATCTTTTGCCATTATGTGAAATACCCTCCTCGGTCAATTTGCATCCTCGTCCCCTGTCCAGAGGGCGAGCGCCTTGCGGATGTCGCTGTTGTTCAGCCGGCCGGTTTCGAGCAGCTTGCGCCGGGTGCGCTCATCGCACACACCCTGACGGCTGATATGCCTGCGCCGCTTGCGTTTCGGGCTTTCCGCCCGCCGCGCGCGGCCGTTTGCCAGCAGGAGGAAATCCCCCTCCTCCGCGACAACCAGCATCAGCTGCCCCTTGTCCCTGCCGGACAGCGAGAGAACAATGTCTGCTGTATGAGTCTCCGCCATTACAGCACCTCGCCGTCAATACTGGTCAGAATCTCCGGCTCTCCATCCGTAATGGCAATGGTGTTTTCATAGTGGGCGGACAGTTTGCCGTCCTTTGTCTTGACGGTCCAGCCGTCCGGCAGGACCTTGACATCATACACACCCACGTTGACCATGGGTTCCACCGCGATGGTCATGCCGCGCTGCAGCCGGATGCCGTGGCCGGGATGGCCGAAGTTCGGCACCTCGGGCGATTCGTGCAGGTTCTCGCCCACGCCGTGGCCGACGTAGTCGCGAACAACCGAAAACCCGTGCTTCTCCACATAGGCCTGTACGGCCGCAGAGATATCCGAAACGCGGAAGCCCTCGCGGGCAAATTTGATACCCTCATAGAAACTCTGCCGGGTCACTTCGATCAGGCGCAGGGCTTCCTCGCTCACCGCGCCGCAGGGCACGGTGCATGCGCAGTCGCCGTGGTAGCCGCCGATGCAGGCGCCCACGTCAACCTTTACGATATCGCCCTCGTGCACCACGCGGTTTTTCGAGGGGATGCCGTGGATCACTTCGTCATTGATCGAGATGCAGGCGCTGCCGGGAAAGCCGCCGTAACCAAGGAAAGAGGGTCTGGCGCCCGCGTCCTCGATCGTCTTGCGGACAATCCGGTCAATCTCGCCTGTCGTGACACCGGGACGGACCGCGTCCGCCGCCGCTTTCCGCGCAAGCGCGGTGATGCGGCCGGCGATACGCATCCGTTCGATTTCTTTTTCCGATTTAATGTGAATCATAGCTTACAGACCCAGCGCCTGGACCGCGAGCTTTTCGGTCTCGCGGATGCCCTGCGTGCCGTCAATGGTCTTGAGCTTGCCCTGCTTCTGATAATAACCGATCAGCGGCTCGGTCTGCTCGCGGTAGGTCTCATGGCGGCGGCGGACGACATCGGGCTGGTCATCGCTGCGGATAATCAGCTTGTCGCCGCAGATATCGCAGATCCCTGCCACGCGCGGCGGGTTCGCGTCCACATGGTAGGTCGCGCCGCAGCGCAGGCAGACGCGGCGGCCGGTCATACGCTTCTCGATCATCTCAAACGGGATCTCAATGGCCAGCGCGCAGTCGATATTCGCCACCTCGTCGAGCGCTTCCGCCTGCGGGATGGTGCGCGGGAAGCCGTCCAGAATGAAACCGCTCTTGCAGTCGCGCTTTGCGATGCGCTCCTTGAGCAGGTTGATGACGAGCTCATCCGGCACCAGCTGGCCGGCATCCATAAAGCCCTTCGCCTGCTGGCCAAGGGGGGTGCCGTTCTTGATCGCCTCACGCAGGATGTTGCCCGTAGAAATGCTGGGGATACCCATTTTCTCGATCAGATAGGAAGCAAGCGTTCCCTTGCCGGCGCCCGGAGCGCCCAGTAAAATCAAATTCACTTTCATCAGCCTCCAGATTTACTCCAAAAAGCCCTTGTGGTGACGCATGAGCATCTGCGCCTCCAGCTGCTTGACCGTATCAAGCGCAACACCGACCACGATGATGACCGAGGTGCCGCCCAGCGCAACGTTGGACAGCGTCGGGGAAATCGCGCCGACAATCAGCGGCAGGACCGCAACAATGCACAGGAAGATCGCACCGACAAAGGTGACCTTGCCGAGCGCCTTGGTGATGAAGTCGCTGGTCGGCTTGCCGGGGCGGAAGCCCGGGATAAAGCCGCCGTTCTTCTTCAGGTTGTTGGCGACCTCGATCGGGTTGAACTGGATGGATGCGTAGAAATACGCAAACGCAAGGATCAGCAGGCCGTAGACCACAATATAGAACGGGTTGGTCTGCGAAAACAGGTTCAGAACGTGATAGCCGACCGTGCCGCTCTCCGGCTGCCAGAACATCGCGATGGTCTGGGGCAGGGAGAGGATGGACGACGCGAAGATGATCGGCATAACGCCGGCCGCGTTGACCTTGATCGGCAGGTGGGTGGACTGGCCGCCGTACATCTTGCGGCCCACAACGCGCTTGGCGTACTGGACCGGGATGCGGCGCTCCGCATTGGACATGAACACAATGAACACGACGATCGCCAGGCCGATGATAATCATCAGCACAGCCGATACGATACCCGATACGCCGCCCCGGAACAGATTGTAGAACGTCGAGAACAGCGACGGGCCGCGCGAAATGATGCCCGCGAACAGGATAATCGAAATACCGTTGCCGATACCGTTCTGGGTGATGTGCTCACCCAGCCACATAATCAGCGCGGTGCCTGCGGTGAAGGTCAGGATGATCGCAGCAGCAGCCAGCGCGCTGTTGTTGGACAGGAAGCCGTTGCTGCGCAGCAGGGCGTAGTACGAGAAGCCCTGCAGCAGGCCCAGGATAACCGCCAGGTAGCGGGTCCAGGATGCGATCTTCTTGCGGCCTTCCTCGCCGCCGTCCTTGACCATGCGCTCGAGGGCGGGGATGGCCACGGTCAGCAGCTGCAGGATAATGGACGCGTTGATATATGGGGTGATAGACATGGCGAAGATCGTCGCCGTGGACAGACCGCCGCCGGTGAACATGTTCAGGTAACCGAGCATCGAACCCGAAACCGAAGCCTGCTCAAAGTAAGCGGCCAGAAGGTCGGTGTTGATGAACGGGACAGGAATGCACGAACCAAAGCGGAAGATCAGCAGGATAAACAGCGTATACAGGATCTTCTTGCGCAGTTCGGGCATGTGCCAGGCGTTTTTAAGGGTTTGAAACACCTTAAATCACCTCGGCCTTTCCGCCTGCGGCTTCGATCTTCTCCTTTGCAGACGCGGAGAATGCAGCTGCCTTGACGGTCAGCTTCTTGCTCAGCGTGCCGTTACCGAGGATCTTGATGCCGTCGAGAGCATTCTTGACGATACCGGCCTCGCGCAGGACCTCTGCGGTGATCTCGGTGCCATCTTCAAACTTCTCCAGAGCGGAAACATTGACCGGTGCATAAGTGGTGCCGAAAATGTTGTGGAAGCCACGCTTCGGCAGGCGGCGGGCCAGAGGCATCTGGCCGCCTTCAAAGCCCGGGCGGACGCCGCCGCCCGAACGGGCCCACTGGCCCTTGTGGCCGCGGCCAGCGGTCTTGCCGTTGCCGGAGCCAGCGCCGCGG
>USSI01000017.1 GCA_900557315.1 uncultured Butyricicoccus sp.
TCTTGGGATCGAAGGCCTCCGGGTCCTTCTGCAGGTATTCCTTGACGCCGTCGCTGAACGCGATGCGCAGTTCGGTGGCAAAGTTGACCTTGCAGATGCCGCGGGTGATGGATTCGCGCACCGCATCATCCGGCACACCCGAGGCGCCGTGCAGCACGAGCGGAATGGAGACCACTTCGCGGATGGCGCTCAGACGCTCAAAATCGAGCTTCGGTGTGCCTTTATACAAGCCGTGCGCCGTGCCGATGGCAACCGCAAGCGAGTTTACGCCTGTGCGCTCGACGAATTCCTTCGCCTCCTGCGGGTCGGTGAACGGGTTGCCGTCGCCGCCCTCCAGGTCGTCTTCTTTGCCGCCGACTTTGCCGAGTTCCGCTTCCACGCTGATATGGGACGGGGCACATGCCTCGACCACGCGGCGGGTCAGGGCAATATTTTCTTCCAATACGTTGTGCGAGCCGTCGATCATGATCGAGGTATAGCCGGTGCGGAGCGCACGCATGGCAAGGTCAAAGCTGTCGCCGTGGTCGAGGTGCATCGCGACCGGGATATCCGTGCGCTCTGCCGCGGTGCGTACCATGGCAAGGTAGTAGTCCAGACCGGCATATTTGACTGTGGACGGGGTGGTCTGCATGATAACGGGCGCGCGCAGTTCTTCTGCTGCGCGGATGACCGCCATCACCATTTCCATGTTTTCAACATTGAATGCACCAACCGCATAGTGGCCGGCCTGCGCGTCATGAAGCATTTTTTCCGTGGTTACCAAAGGCATATGGATACCCTCTTTCTGATTTCTGCATAAATTTTGACAGCCTTATTATAGCACAGTACGTGGCAGTTGTCAGCATAGTGTCACCAAATAACGGATGGAGAAAGCGTAGGATGTCCCATCCCACGGTAATCGGATCGTGAAAAGGATATTGAAAACCATTGTCTTATAGAAGGAGAGGAGAGGTCGTAATGAATTATAATCCGTTGAAAAAAATTGTTGAACTGCAAAAACAAGGGAAAAACGTTGGTATTTACTCGGTTTGCAGCGCGAACGGCTATGTGATCGAGGCAGCGCTCAAACGCGGCCTGTCGGACGGCTCCTGCGTGCTGATCGAGAGCACTGCCAACCAGTGCGATCAGAACGGCGGCTACACAGGCATGAAGCCCATGGATTTTAAGAACTTCGTGCTGGGCATTGCAGACAGGGTTGGGTTTGACCGGGGCCGCCTGTTCCTCGGCGGCGACCACCTTGGCCCGCTGACCTTTGCCGGAAAGCCGGAAGCCGAAGCCATGGCGGACGCAGAGGAGTTGATCCGCCACTATGTCGGCGCAGGCTTTACCAAAATCCACATTGATACCAGCATGAAGGTTGCCGACGATGATCCGGACGCCCGTCTGAGCGACGAAGTGATCGCGCGCCGCGGCGCGCGCCTGGCAAAGGTGGCGGAAGAAACCTATCACAAGCTGCTTGAGAGCGATCCGGATGCAATCGCGCCGGTCTATATCGTCGGCAGTGAGGTGCCGATCCCGGGCGGCGCGGTCGGTGCGGTCGATCAGGGCGTGCAGGTCACCCGTGTCGAGGACTTCAAAAACACGGTTGCAGCTTTTGAAAGCGCCTTCCGCAAGGAAGGGCTGGATGCGGCCTGGGAGAACGTCATCGCGGTGGTCGTACAGCCGGGTGTGGAGGAAAAGGACAGCGGCTGCACCGAATATGACCGTGAGAAGGCAAAGGACCTGATGGCGTCCATCAAAAACTTCCCGAACCTGGTGTTCGAAGGGCATTCGACCGATTACCAGACCAAGATCAAGCTTCGCGAGCTGGTTGAAGATGGCGTAGGCATCCTCAAGGTCGGTCCGGCGCTGACGTTTGCCATGCGCGAGGGTATGTTTGCGCTCGCGCACATCGAGGAAGAACTGTTGTACGGCACGGATATCGAGCCGAGCCGCTTCATCGAGACGCTGGACGAGGCTATGCTCGCGGACGGGAAGCACTGGCGCAAGCACTATCAGGGCACCGAACTGGAGCTTCGCATGAAGCGCAAGTATTCGTTCTCCGACCGGTGCCGTTACTATATGCCTACCCCGGCGGTTGAGGCTGCAAAGGACCGCCTGATCGGCAATCTGCGTCGGCTGGGCATCCCGCTCAACCTGCTCAGCCAGTTTATGCCCATCCAGTACACCAAAGTACGCGAAGGCATGCTGGAAAACGACCCGGTTGCGCTGGTCGAGGATCGCATCACCAATACGATTGACGAATACCTGTACGCAACGCATCAGAAAGAGATCATGTAACCCTGTCAGACAGAGAAAGAGGCCTGGAAACATTCCAGGCCTCTTTTGTGTTTGCAGGATGGCGGTGCGATCAGAACAGCGCCAAAATCTTTGCAATTTCGCCGCGGGTGATGTTGCCGAGCGGACGGAGGGTATTGTCCTCATAGCCGCTGATGATACCGGCGGAGACACAGATCTGCACCTGCTCTCGCGCCCAGGAGGGGATGGAGGACGCGTCACGGTAGCCCAGCGATGCCGCCTCATAGCCGCGCGGCAGGCAGCGGCCAATGACGGTCATAACCTCGGCGCGGGTCATCTGCGCGCTCGGGGAGAAATACAGCCCACCGTTGCTGGCGGAACCCTGCATGATGCCGGCCTCGGAAACCGCGTACACCGCGCCGCGCGCCCAGCTGGCAATGCTGCTGTCATCGGCAAAGTCCATCTCGCCCGTGTAGGACGTATCCAGACCAAGCAGGCGCGCAATCGTTACAGCGAATTCCTGCCGCGTCAGATTGCGGTTGGGATTGAAATAGGTTTTGCCGTTGCTGCCGGTTTCGCCCTGCATGATGCCGTTCGCGTTCAGCAGGGAAGCATAGCCGCGCGCCCAGTGCGAAGCGGTGTCCGCAAAGACATTGCCCGCGCTGCCGGCGGTCACGGTAGCGCTCACGCGTGTACGGTTGCCTGCATCGTCCGAAACATCAATGGTGACGCAGTGCGTGCCTGCGGACAGGGCACCGGTCTGAACCGTCAAGGACGAGCCGCTCATCGAGGCCGCGCCGGAGACCGTTTTGCCGTCCACCTTGACGACAATGTTGGAAGCGCGCGCCGGATACTTGCCGTTTTCCATCGTAGCGGTGCCGGTGATGGTTGCAGCAGCACCCGCATCTATGGTTACAGAGTCGGTGTTCAGCGTAACATCCGGAGCATCGGTGTTCGTAACCGCATGATCCGCGGAAACGACAATCTGGTCGAGATAGAGCACGCAATCCGCCGTGCCGCTGCGGTCAAAGCGCAGGCCGGTCAGCGAGACGGCACCGTCCGGAATGGAGGCGGTCAGCTGCTTCCATGCGGTTGTGGTAGTGCCCGACAGCGCGGCGGTCAGTTCGTTGCCCTCCGCGTCGGTGAATACCGCGGTCAGATTGCCCTGTGCGCCCGCGCCGCGCGCCCACAGCGTCAGATAGTTCTGATCGGAAACATCGGTGCGCGGGAGAGAGAGGGTCGCAGAGCTGCTGTCAAGCGCCGCCATGAGCGAGCCGGTGCCGCGCGCCACTTCGGTATAGTCGGTCACGCGGGACAGCGTTGCCCCTGCGGCAGAGCAGCCGTCCGTGCCGTCTTCAAAGTCGGCAACTGTTTCAGCATCCTGCGGGTCGCCCATGCCGACGTTTACCGTGATCGACTTGCTGGTCGAACCGTACGAGCAGGTGAGCGTGCCGCTCGCCATGCTGCTGCCCGCCGTGAACACGCCGTTTTCGTCAACCGTGCCAACGCCGCCGGAGACGCTCCAGTTAAACGAAGTATCCACGGAGGCCATCTTCTGACCCAGGTGATAGGCGATGCCGTCCACGTCCACGCTCTGGCCGGGTTTGACCGAGATTGAGGTCAGGTCAGAGCCGCCGCTCTGCAGGTTGATCGACTGGATGTCGCCGGTGATGCACACCATCATTGACCCGTCGATATAGCCGTTGGAACCGGTAATGGTGGCGGTACCGGTGGTCATACCGGCGGTAAAGGTTTGCCCTTCGACAGTGCCAAGATTGCCGGACACCGTATAGGTCAGATCGGTGGGATCGGAAGCCGCGCTGTAGGATGCATCCACGCCCTTAACCGAGAACCAGGTCGATGCGCCGGGCATGATATAGCGGTAGCTCGGGGTGAGCACCGCGTGGGCGGTAATGCCGTCGGGCTCGATATTGTTGATGAAGAAGATGTAGTTGGCGCATGCGCGCTGTGAACCGTCCGACGGGCTGGAGATCAGTGAGGCGGTGGTTTCACCCGGCTTGCGCAGTGCCATGGCGGAAGAGCCGCCGCCATCCAGGCAGATTGCACGGACACAGCCAAGCTCAAGCAGTTCCTGCCCGAGCTGGGCGGCAGTCAGGCCGGCGCTCGAGGACTGGTTGCCGTCGATTTCATACAGGACGACCGTGCCGTCAGACTTAACGCCGATCGCGCTGCGCGCGCGGTTGGTCGAGCCGCCGTCGATGCCGGTGGTAGTGACCGTACTGTTGTCGATCAGCAGTTTGCCGCCGACGGCATATTCTACATCCGCCCAGTTGCTGTCGCTCGCATAGACCGACAGCGTGACTTCCTCGCCGATCTGGAAATCCACCCAGGAGGGGACGTTTGCGCCGTCCGACTTGGTCAGTACCATCTGGTTTTCCGTGATGGTCAGCGGGCTGCTGCCGGTGCCCTTATTGATGACCTTCATCTTGACCGTGCCGTTTACCGTGACCGGCGTATTGTCTACGCGCTCAAGGATGATGTTGGTGCCGTTTGCGGAAAAATGGGTGGAATCATCATAATTGTGATCGAGCAGATAGGCACCTGCCGTCGTACGTGTTTTGTTGAAATAGGAGACCGAAACCGTGCCGCTTTGACCGGAGACGGTCATGCTCATGGTCGGGCGGCCCATAACTGCGGTGCCGTCCGCCTTAAAGCCGACCGCATACTGCCAGGCATCCGACGAGATCAGCTCGCCCTCGTCGATGACAAGGCCGATCGGGATGCCGCTTGACATGACGAAGAAGTCAGCGTTTGTGCCGCCGATGACCGACATGCCCTGGCTTTCCAGATAGTTCACTGCATTGGTAATGGTGGCCTGGCTGCCGTACAGCTGTTCATCTGCGTATACCATGATGGGCGTAACGCCGGTGTTGGGCTGATAGGTCAGGATGTTGGCCTTCTGCATCCCGGCGCTGTTCTTTCCTTCCGAACGGGTGTAGGAAATGCCTTCGCCCACCGGATAGGAATAGGAAAATCCATTGCTGAATGCCGCTCCGGCTGCACCCATAACCAGATGCACGGCCGCAAGCGATGCCGCCAGCAGGCGGCAGGAACGTTTTGCGAAATGTTTCATGGTCCTCCTCGTTTCTGAAATCAGTGGAAAACTGCTGCTGCGCCGCGCCCCCACTCCGCGCGCAAGCGCATTGCCCCATGAGCCTCTATCCTGCCCGCAGGGCTAATTTAATTGGTTTACAGCGGTTTCGCCGCTGTAAACCATAAAAACCCGCGGCGTGTACGTGGGTTTTTATACAAGTGCGAAGAAAAGTTTCGATTTGCGGAACTTTTTGCAGCTTTGGACGCATCCGTGCGTCGCACGGTGCGTCCTCTTCGATTGGAAGCGTGGTTCCAATCGAGATGTTTTTATATGCTCTTCACAACCTTCTCCAGCACCTCGGAGATCTTCGGGCTGCGCACCGAAACATCGGAAACGCGGTGATAGATCGCCTTGCGCGCATTGTACAGCCGGCGCGTTTCCGCCTGCTTATCCGGTTTATCCAAGAGCGGGCGGGTGTTGGAGTAGGAGAGGTTTTTCAAAATGCGGTAAAACGGCGTGTCCAGATGGATGAGCAGGCCGGTTTCGCGGACTGCTGAGACATTCTCCGGACGGAGCACTGCTCCGCCGCCGAGCGACAGCACAATGCCGCTGCGCTGGGACAATTCCCGGATGTAAGCGGTTTCCCGGTCGCGGAAGTACGCCTCGCCCTTTTCAGCGAAGATATCCGAAATCTTCTGGCCTTCCTGCGCCTCCAGATACTGGTCCGCGTCGATAAAATCCAGCCCGGTCAGGCGGGCGAGTTTGCGTCCGATGGTGGTCTTGCCGCTGCCCATGAAGCCGCACAGCACGATGTTGCGCTTGCCATGTTTCTCGTGCAGGCGCTTAACCGCCATTTTTCCATAAGTCCGGCGCAGGATGGTCTCGCACGCCTGCGGCTCAAACTGCACACCTGACCAGATGGTCTGTGCGTGCGCTGCCTGCATAACCAGCATATACAGGCCGTCGCGCGTTTTGGTCTTTTTGTGGTTCGCCAGCTTCATGGTAGCGGTTACAGGCGGGTTATAGATCGCGTCGAACACATACTCGGTCTTGTGCGGCAGGTAGTGCAGGGGAGCGGCGCTCTCCTTGGGATACATACCGACCGGCGTAGAGTTGAGCACGATCTGGATATCGCGCGGGATATGTTTGCGGCTGTATACCGTAACGTGTGCACCGGGTACGGCGTCGCACAGCTGCTTTTGCAGCGCCGCAGCCTTTTCCAGATTACGGCCGGTGATCGTTACGTATGCCCCCTGGGTGACGCAGTGGTACGCCATGACCGAGGCTGCGCCGCCGTAGCCCAGCAGAAGCACCTTTTTGCCGTGTAAGGGGATACCGTCCCGTGTAAGGGATTCGGCAAAGCCGAGGATATCCGTGTTGTAGCCGACCGCCTTGCCATCGCGGAAGGCCACGGTGTTGACCGAATGCAGGTCGCGCGCGGCGGTGTCGATCTCGTCGAGCAGCGGGATGACCGCCTTTTTATGCGGGATGGTGCAGTTGATGCCGCGCAGCTTGCGCTTTGCCAGCTGGAAGGCTTCCTCCAGTTCCTCCGGCGGCACAGCGATGCCGATGTAATCCGCGTCCTGCCCGGAAACCGCAAACAGCTGCGCGTGCAGCTCCGGGCTCATGGTGTGGCCGAGCGGCCAGCCAATCAGTGCGTAAGTCGGTTTCTGCGGCTCAAATACACGGAACTCATCCATGGTAAGCAGCATGTCCTCAGCCTCCCAACTGTTCCAGCGTGTTGAAGAAGCCGGGATAGGAGATCGAAACCACCTCGGGGTCATCAATGCGGCTTGCGCCTTCCGCAGCCAAAGCGAGCACAGCAAGGCTCATGGCAATGCGGTGATCCTTATAGGTTTCGAATGAGGCGCCGTGCGGTTTTTTGCCGCCGCGGATCATCATGCCGTCGTCGGTTTCTTCCACGTTTACGCCCGCGCGGGAAAGCTCGGTAACCATGGCTGCGATGCGGTTGGACTCCTTGACCTTGAGCTCCTGCGCGTCGCGGATGACGGTTTCGCCTTCTGCGAACGCGGCCGCGACCGCAATGACCGGCAGCTCGTCAATCAGGCGGGGGATGATGGAACCGCCGATCTCGACGCCGTGCAGCGCACTATATTTGACGGTCAAATCACAGACCGGTTCCGCCTGATCGCGGAAATTCGAAACGGAAATATCTGCACCCATATCGCGCAGCACGTCCAGAATACCTGTGCGCGTCGGGTTGACGCCGACATTTTTGATCGTCAGCTCGCTGCCCGGGACGATCGCGCCCGCGACAAGGAAGAACGCCGCGGACGAAATATCGCCGGGCACCTCGATGTCCACCGCGCGCAGGTCCTCGGGCGGGTCGAGCGTGATGGTGTTGCCTTCCGTGTCGATCTCCACGCCCAGCGCGCGGAACATGCGCTCGGTGTGGTCGCGCGAGGGGGCGGGCTCGATGACCGTGGTCTGCCCCTCAGCATACAGGCCCGCGAGCAGGATCGCGCTCTTGAGCTGCGCGGACGCGACCGGCAGGCGGTATTCAATGCCGTACAGCTCGCTGGGGTACAGGGTGAGCGGGCAGTAGTTGTCGTTTTTTCCTTCGATCGAGGCGCCCATCTCGCGCAGTGGCTTGATGACGCGGCCCATCGGGCGCTTCTGGATGGAAGCGTCGCCGTTTAAGGTCGCGGTGAACGGCTGTCCGGCCAAAATGCCGCACAGCAGGCGCGTCGTGGTGCCGGAGTTGCCGGTGTACAGCTCCTCCTCGGGTTCGCAAAGGCCGTGCAGGCCGACGCCTTCGACGATGACCTCCTTGTCCGTGATCTCGATCTCCACACCCATCTTGCGGAAGCAGTCGATGGTGGACAGGCAGTCCTCGCCCATCAGGAAGCCGGTGATATGGGTCGTACCGTTTGCCAGCGCGCCCAGCATGACCGCGCGGTGCGAAATGGATTTGTCGCCCGGCACGGTAAGCTCACCGCGCAGCGGGCTGCAGGGTTGGATTTGCATTTGTTTTACTCCTCCGTCGCATCGGAAACCTGATAGCTGCCGATGACCTTGATGTAGGGAAGCTCCTCATGGAGCTGGTACAGCAGCGACTGCACCGCATGGTCCTTCATATTGCCGGTGAAGTCGATATAGAACACATAGCACCACGGGCTGTCCCGCAGCGGGCGGGAATAGATGCTGGTCATGTCGATGCCGTAGTGCGCAAAGGTATCCAGCACCGTGTTCAGTGAGCCCGCCACATTCGGGATGTGGAAGGCGATCTCGATGCGGTTATCCGTGGGCTGGGTGGTCAGCGTGCGGCTGACCGCAATAAAGCGGGTCTCATTGTGCTTCATATCGTTGATGCCCTCGGCGAGGACCTCCAGTCCGTACCGCTCTGCCGCCTCGCGCGAACAGATCGCCGCAAGGCGCTTGTCGCCCTTTTTCTGCACGTTCTGCGCTGCGATCGCGGTGTTGGCGACCTCGATCGCCTCAAGTTCGTGCTCGGAAATAAACGCATGGCACTGGGGCAGGGCGTGCGGGTGCGAGCAGACGCTTTTAATGTCCGAAAGCTGCGCGCCCGGCACGGCGGCTAGACAGTGCGAAATCTTCTTGATGTACGAGCGGTTGATGCACAGGTCGTACTCGAGCAGCAGGTCGTAGACCTCGCTGACCGTGCCTGCGGTCGTGTTTTCGACTGGGACGACACCGATATCCGCAATGCCGTCGCGCACGGAGCGGAACACCTGCTCCCAGGTCGGCACGTTCTGCGGTTCACACTGCGGGAACAGCGCGCGCGCCGCAAGCTCCTGATATGCGCCCGGCACACCCTGATAGAAAACGGATTTGGGGTCGAGCGCGGTCTCGGACGGGTGGAAGGGGAAACGCCCCGGCTTCTGCCGCAGCAGCTCACTGTATTGGTATTCGCGGCTCGCGCGGATCATGCTCTGCAGCAGCGCCGCGTACTTGAGCCGAAGCTCTTCGTCCATGCCCGCGGTACGCTTTTGGAGGATCTCCGCCTCGCGGTCGGGCTTGTAGATCTTGTCGTCGTGCTCGGCCTTGGTCTGCGCGACCTCGAGCGCAAGCGACATCCGCTTTAAAAACAGCGCGCGGATATGCTCATCCACATCGTTGATGTCCTGCCGGATTTCAGGCAACTCACGCATAGCCGTTCGCCTCCCTCAGTAAGTCTGCCAGCGCAATGGCGCAGGCCGCTTCCACCACCGGCGCGGCGCGCGTGACGATGCAGGGGTCGTGCCGCCCGTGGATGGACAGCGGCTCGACCTTGCCGGTCCGGATGTTCAGCGTCTGCTGCACAGCTGAGATGGACGGGGTCGGCTTGATGCACACCCGGAACATGAGCGGCATGCCGTTGGTGATGCCGCCGTTGATGCCGCCGTTGTTATTGGTCTCGGTTTTGACCATGTCGCCGTCCTGATAGAACATGTCGTTCGCGTGCGAGCCGCGCAGCGCGGCGAAGGCAAAGCCCGCGCCGAACTCCACGCCCTTGACCGCAGGCACGCCAAACAGCAGGGAGGCCAGGCGGCCCTCCACCGTGTCCAGCATCGGGCTGCCGATGCCTGCGGGCAGGCCGATGGCCGCGCATTCGATCACGCCGCCGACCGAATCCTGCGCCTCGCGCGCCTCTTCGATCGCGGCGAGCATCGCGTCCAGCGCGCGCGGGTTGTTTACCGGATAGTCCGCATTTCGCAGGGTTTCCAGCTGCTCCGGCCGGATGTCCACATCGTCAAACGGCATGTCCTGAATCTGCGCAATGGACTGGATATGCGACCCGACCAGCACGCCCTGCATTTTGAGCCACAGCTTGCACAGCGCCCCTGCAAACACGAGCGGCGCGGTCAGCCTGCCGGAAAAATGGCCGCCGCCGCGCGGGTCATTGCAGGATTTGTAGCGCACCATGCCGGTGTAGTCCGCGTGGCCCGGACGGGGCTGGGCGGCGAGCTCAGCGTAGTCGCCCGATCGCTGGTTGGTATTTTGAATGAGCGCACAGATGGGCGTACCCGTGGTTTTGCCGTTATAAATACCCGACTGGATGACCGGCAGGTCAGGCTCTTTGCGCTGGGTGGACTGCTTGTTCCGGCCCGGCGCGCGGCGCTCCATCTCACGCAGCACAAAGGCTTCGTCATACGGCACGCCGGACGGGAAGCCGTCGATCACCACGCCGATACCCGCGCCATGCGACTCGCCGAAAACCGATATTTTGATGGCGTTTCCCCAAGTGGAACCCATTGGGCATTGCCTCCTTACAGTTTCAAAATGTATTCGTGCAGCTTTTCCGCTTCGATCGGGGTAATCTCAGCGCGGCCCGGTTCGCGGACCAGAATGAAATTGACCGTCGCACCGAATTTTTTCTTGTCCGACAGCAGGGCGGTATAGACCGCCTCGCGGTCATACGCAAGTTCGGTCGGCAGGCCGATGTGCTGCAAAAGCGACACGAGCGGCGCGGTCAGGTCGTCGTTGCCGCGCAGGGCGGACAGCCGCATTGCGGCCACCATGCCGATGGCAACCGCCTGCCCATGGGTCAGGTCGGTGTAGTTTGCGAGCTTTTCCGCCGCGTGGCCGATCGTGTGGCCGAAATTCAAGATCATGCGCAGGCCAGTGTCGTGTTCGTCGATCGCAACCACATCGCGCTTGATCTTGACACATTCGTAGATAATGTCCTCGATCTGCGCCTTGTAGTCCGGCTGGGATACCATGTCCAGAATGTCCTTGTTCGCGATGTAGCCGTACTTGACCACCTCGGCCATACCGTCGGCAAAGGTGCCATCCGGCAGGGTCGCGAGCACCGCCGGGTCGATCAGCACCAGCCGCGGCTGGTAGAACGCGCCGACGAGGTTTTTGCCCTCTGCAAGGTCAACGCCCGTCTTGCCGCCGACCGAGGAATCCACCTGCGCGAGCAGGGTGGTCGGGATTTGGCAGAGCGACACGCCGCGCAGGAAAGTCGCGGCGGCGAAGCCTGTAATGTCGCCCACCACGCCGCCGCCGAGCGCAATGACAAGGTCCTTGCGCGTCATGCCTGCGGTGAGCATATCATGGTAGATGGTTTCGACCGTTGTCAGCCGCTTGTGCTCTTCGCCCGCGGGGATGACCGTATGCGAAACCGGAAGGGGAAGCTGTCCCTCCAGCTTGTCAAGGTACAGCGGTGCGACCGTCGAATCTGTGACGATGTGCACGCGGCTGGGCGAAAAGGTATCGAGGATGGCCGCGCCCGCACGGGCGAGCAGGCCGGTTTCAATCAGGATGTCGGACACGCCGTTCGCGCCCGTCAGGCTCAGGGTCTGCACTGCTGGAAACACTCCTTTGATGATAAACTGCGCATTTGCGCCGCGCCGCCAGGCGCATAAAATGGGAAATGGCGCATGGCGCCATTTCCATAAAAACCGGGAGCACAAGGTGAATTGGCCGCAGGTCAAAAGAAGGCGGCCTGGGCCGTGTATCGCGGTTTTTATACAAGAGCGGCGTAAAGTTTCGCGCTGCGGAACTTTACGAAGCCTGAGACACATCCGCGCGGATGCGCGGTGTGTCTCTCTCGATTGGGACTGTACATCCCAATCGAATATTTAAATTTCGCGTCCCACTGCCTGCGCAACCGCACGCAGGTTGTTCATGGTCTCGTGGAAGGAATCGTAGGTGAGCGACTGCGCGCCGTCTGACAGCGCGTGCGCCGGGTCGTTGTGCACCTCGATCATCAGGCCGTCCGCGCCCGCGGCGACAGCAGCCTTGGCCAGCGGCTCAACCATCCAGTAGATACCGCCCGCATGGCTTGGGTCAACAACAACCGGCAGATGGCTCATACGCTTGAGTACCGGCACAGCGGAAATGTCCAGCGTGTTGCGGGTGTACTTCTCAAAGGTGCGGATGCCGCGCTCGCACAGGATAACGTCCTCATTTCCGCCCGCCATGATATACTCGGCGGACATCAGGAACTCCTCCATCGTATTGGCGAAGCCGCGCTTGAGCAGCACGGGCTTTTTGGTCTGGCCCAGCTCTTTCAGCAGCTCGAAGTTCTGCATGTTGCGCGCGCCGACCTGGAAGCAGTCGCACTTGTCCATGAACAGGTCGATGTGCGCGGGGTTGGTGATCTCAGTGACAACCGGCATACCGGTCGCTTCGTGCGCCTTGTGCAGCAGTTCGAGCCCCTCAGCTTTGAGGCCCTGGAAGGAGTACGGGGAGGAACGGGGCTTCCACGCACCGCCGCGCAGCATGGCTGCGCCGTCCGCCTGCACGTGCTTGGCAACGTCGATGATCTGCTCTTCGCTCTCGACCGAACACGGGCCTGCCATCACGACCAGCTTTTTGCCGCCCACGACAACGCCCGGCGCGATCTCGACCTGTGTGTTGTCCGGATGGAACTTGCGGTTTGCCAGTTTGAACGGCTCCTGCACCTTGAGAATGTTTTCGACCTGCGGATCGCGCAGCAGCGCATCCTTATCGACCGCGCCTGTATCGCCAACCAGGCCGATGACGATCGTACCCGCGCCGTAAATCGGGTTGGCCTTGACATTCCAGCGCTCGATGTGCCGGGAAAGCTCCTCAACGTGCTCGCGGGTCGTACCCTGCTTCATAATAATAATCATGTGTTTTCTCTCCTTTAGGAATATGGGTTTTGTTTTGCGTTTGTCCCCTTCTTAGGCTGAATTTTGCTTTTTGGGCTTTACCCAAGCCGTAATCCGTACGGGATTTTGGAGCAGTCATGACTGGAGACTGACAGAGAGCGGAATGCCGCCATGGCTGCCTGGCGCTGGCAAGCGGTGGTTGCGTGGGCGTAAGCGTCTAAGGTGGGCTCTGCTGACCGGAGCTGCTTCAGGAGACCACCTGAGTCTGTTCGCAGGCCAAGCTGGCCCACACGAGGTCAACTGCCGTTCAAAACTCCCTGTCATGGGTATGACCTTGCCCTCAGACTGAGGCCGACGTATGGGATTTGGGGCCCTTGCCGCACTTCAAGTGCCCCGTTCAGCGTTTCACTGCATCCAGTTCCCACCGGCATTATTTTGGTGCAAAGCATGCGGTGTTCCAACAGTTGCGTTTCTCTGAAAAAGAAGTATATAATATACAAAACCGTTTCAGGCACGAATCTACGCGGCAACAGGGGGTGGGACGCGATGACCTTGCGGGAGATCATGAAAACCAATGTCGGGCCCGAACGCTTAGAACCATCATTACCCCAGGAGACGGAGATTCATCATCTGCGTCCAGAGGCGGTGGATGAAGGCGTGGTCTATGAGGTTGTGAATGAACTGGGGGATAAGGTGGGGGAGCTGGCAGGCAGCCAACTGGCCTTTCTGGTCCGCCGTGCGGTGGAGCTGGACCTGAATGAACTGCTCAACGCCATCGAGGACGGCGTGGTAGTGCTGGACCGGGAAGGTCGAATTTGCTATGAAAATGAGGCGTACAGCCGCATCATTGGAGTACCCATGCGCAAGACCATCGGGCGGGATATGCATGTCATTGAGCCGGATGCTCTGCTGCTTCGGGTGCTGGAGAGCGGAAAGCCCGACGCCCGAAAGTGGCACCGCATCAAATCGGTGGGGAAATATGTATCTATGCGTATGTTTCCCGTGTGGCGGAACGGTGTGGTGGCCGGGGCCTTCTCCATCTTCCGGGATGTGACGGAACTCAACCGTCTTGGCATGGAAGTGGAACGGATCACCCAGGTGGCCGAGGAATTGACGAGCCAGTTGGATGTAGAGCTCTCCAGGTTTCAG
>USSI01000018.1 GCA_900557315.1 uncultured Butyricicoccus sp.
TAACCTGTTCGCTCAGCCATCGGCGGACGACGAGCGCCAGGTCCAGGAGGCGCTGGCGCAGTTGGGGATCGCGACGTTGGCCGACAAGGTGTTCCGTGCGCTGTCCGGCGGCCAGCAGCAGCTGGTGATCATCGCCAGGGCGCTGGTGGGAGCCAGCCAGAATATCCTGCTGGATGAACCCTGCTCGGCGCTGGATCTGGCCAATCAGCAGCTGGTGCTGCAGCTGATTAGCGACCTGGCATATCGCCAGAAGCGGACGGTGCTGTTTACCACGCACGATCCCACCCACGCCCTGCAGGTAGCGAACCAGACTTTGCTACTGCTCCCCGACGGTGAATGGCTGGCGGGAGAATCCACCGCCGTACTGACGGAAGAGAATCTTCAGCGCGCGTATGGTTTGGCGGTACGCAAAATCTGTCACCCGGGCTCGGCGCTGCCGCTGCTGGCCCCGCAGTTTACGATTCGCCGTTGATGGCCAAAAAGCCGGCGTTTTTCAGAAAACGCTGGCCCTCTCCGCCGAGGATAAAGCGGCACAGACTCTGCGCCCCGGCGCTCTGTTCAATCTGCGTCAGTTGATAATCGCAGCGAACATTCCACGCCGGCGGAATAACCAGCGTGCGCAGATCGCTGCACGCCGCCATCTGCGCGGCGTAATGCGCATAGCCGATGAACAGATCGGTTAAATTTTGCCGAATGAGCCACGCCCCGGCGGTTTCTCCCGCAGGCACCGGCAGCGAGTCTCGGCCGCCTACCAGCGGACGCGCGCGCGCCATGATGGCGGCACCGACGCCGGGACAGCGCTCTTCAATGTGGGAGAAAAGCTGCCAGGTGTAGTCGCCTGAAGGGTCGCAGCCCGGCGTTGAGGTTGCCAGACGCAAGCCCGGGTCGCTGAGCAGCGTCAGCCACTCCCGCGCCTCGGTTTTCGCGTCGCGCCGGACGGTCAGCATCAGCTGATTCCGGGCGAACCAATAGCACTCTCCGGCCAGCCCCGCCTGACGCAGCGCCTGCGGATGATGGCTATTGGCCGAGGCGAACACGGAGCACGGCTCTCCGGCCTCAATGCGCTCGCGCAGCAGACCAGCCGGACCGAAATGGACGTCGACCGGGATGCCGGTCTGTTGCTGAAAGCGCGCCAGCAGCGGAATGAAAGCGCTTTTCAGGCTTCCCGCTGCCAGCAGCTTTAGGGAGGGAGTCATAAGAACCATCGCTATATAGTCATAAATACAGCGCTATAATAACGCAGGTTCAGATCATTTCAGTAGCCAATTTCCGCCAGTTCGCGCAGCTGTTCCGGCGTTGCCACCGGCAGGTTAAAGAAGCGCAGATAGGCCGGGATCATTTCAAACAGCATGTCGGTGCCGCGCTGAATGGGGCAGCCCGCCGCCCGCGCGGCCTGCAGTAGCGGAGTAAATTCCTGGGCCATAACCACTTCGCCAACAAAAGTGCCCGGCGCCAGGCGCTGCGGGTCCAGCGGCAGCGGATCGCCCTCTTTCATCCCCAGCGGCGTAGCGTTGACTACCAGATCGTGCCCCTGCGGGTCGCGCTGCATCAGAGTGATATCCAGCCGAGGATAGTGCTCGAGCAGACGTCCGGCCAGCGCTTCCGCCGTCTGCGGGCGGACGTCGTACAGCGTCAGGGCGCTGACGCCCGCTGCCGCCAACGATGCGGCAATGGCCGAGCCGACGCCGCCGCTGCCCACCACCAGCGCCCGCGCCCCTTGCGTCGCGAACCCTTTGCGCCGGATACCGAGAACAAAGCCTTCTCCGTCAAACATATCACCGCTGAGCGAGCCGTCGGCTTCGGGGCGAATCGCGTTACAGGCGCCCGCAATTGCAGCCGTCGGGCTAAGATGCTGCACCAGCCCGCAGGTGGCGATTTTGTGCGGCATGGTGACCAGCGCGCCAATAATATTGGTCATTTTAAATAGCATCGGGACAAAGGCGGCGTAGTCCTCAGTCTTCACGCCCATCGGCACTACTTTGGCGTCAACCTGTCGATCGGCAAACCACGGGTTATAAATCATCGGCGCTTTAAACTTCGCGGTCGGATAGCCAAGATGCGCTATCAGCCGCGTATTTCCACTAATCACCATTCCTTGCTCCTTTAACAACGACTGCATCACGTTACTGCGAAAGTTCGATACGCTTGACGTCACCCAAAATAAACACATATGCCGCTACGCCCAGCAGCGCAGCGCCGCCGATATAAACAAGCGCGTAGAAGAAGTTGCCGGAGGCCGCGACGATGAAACCGATGATCAGCGGCGTCAGGATCCCGGCAAGATTAGCGCAGAAGTTAAACAAGCCGCCGGTCAGACCGCCAAGGCCTTTCGGCGCGATATCGGAAATTAACGTCCAGCCCAGGCCGACCATCCCCTGGCCAAAAAAGGCGAACGACATCACCAGAATCACCGCCAGATCGCTGGTCAGCCAGTTGGCGGAGATAATCGTGCTCGCCATCAGCAGACCGGCAATGATCGGCAGTTTACGCCCGAGATTCGCCGAACCGGTGGCCTTCAGCAGCTTATCCGAGACCCAGCCGCCGAACATCACGCCGCCCGCCGCCGCCAGGAACGGCATGATGGCAAAGAAGCCGACCTTAATCCACGGCATATGGCGTTCGGTGGCCAGATAAGTTGGAAACCAGGTCAGGAAGAAGACCAGCACCGTATTACCGGCAAACTGCCCGATGCTGGCGCCGAGAATCTGTCTTTTCGCCAGCAGCTGGCGAATCAGCGGCCAGCTAAAGGCGGTATGCTGCTCTGCGCCGGTGGACATTCCGCCGCCGTTGACGATGTGCTCTCGCTCCTGCTGATTGAGGTGTTTATCTTCATGCGGCTCGCGATAGCAGCGCCACCACACCAGCGCGAACATCACGCCGACCGCGCCGACGCTAATAAACAGCGCGCGCCAGCCGAAGTTGATGATACCCGCGACGAGCGCCGGGGCCAGCGCGATGAGCACGTCGCGCATGATGCTCTGCGTGGTGATCTTCCCGTGACAGTGCGGAGAGACCGATACGATCTGGCTCATTTTACCGCCTCCTTCTTGGCCTCTTCAGCCGCTTTTTTCGCATCCTCGGCGGCCTTCTTCGCGGCCTTCCATGCCGCGACCTGCGCCTTGGCGAGCTTATTGGTCTGCACGAGCGGACGGCTCGCCGGGCAGCCGTGCGCGCAGCAGCCGCACTCCATGCAGAGGTTGACCTTCAGCTCGGCCAGCCGCTCCACATTCTTCTGCTTGAACGCCGATTCAATTTCCAGCGGCATCAGATTCGCCGGACAGTGCGCCACGCACCGGCCGCAGCGGATACAGGCCGTCGGCTCCGGCAGAATTGCGTCCTTCTTCGTCAGCGCCAGAATGGCGTTCGTGTTCTTCAGGATCGGCTGCTCGAGATCGGGCACCGCAATACCCATCATCGTGCCGCCGTAGATGACCTTGCCCGGCTCTTCCTTGAAGCCGCCGCAGGCCTCGAACACGTCGCGCATCCGCATCCCGATCGGCACGAGCACGTTCTTCGGCACACGCACCGCCGAGCCGTCGACCGTCACGCACTTTTTCACCAGCGGCAGTCCCGTCCGGCAATAGCGCGCGATGGACGAGATGGTCGTGCAGTTGAGGACGATCGCGCCCGCGTCCAGCGGGAGTTTCCCTTCCTCGACGACCTTGTGCATCACATGGTAGATGAGGATCTTCTCGCCGCCCTGCGGGTAGATCGCGGGCAGCGGACAGACCTCCATGTTCTCCTCCTGCGCCACGAGCGCCTGATAGTGCCGGATGCACTCGGGCTTGTTTTCCTCGATGCCGAAGACGATCTTCGGCACGTGCAGGAACTTTTGCAGCAGGCGGCAGCCGCCGATGACGTCGAAGTCATAGTCCAGCATCGCGCGCGTGTCGCTCGTCACATACGGCTCACACTCGGCACAGTTGATGATGACGCACTGGATCTGGTCGAGATTCTTGACCGTCAGCTTCACCACCGTCGGGAAGCCCGCGCCGCCGAGGCCCACAAGGCCGCTGGCCCGCACGGCGTCGAGGAAATCCTGCATCGTCTCGAGCTTCGGCGGATGCAGCCCCTCCCAGCGCTCGTCGAGTCCGTCGGATTCAATTTCGACGTACTGCATCGAGCGGCCCATCGAGTTCGTCATGTCGCCGATCTTTTTGACCGTGCCCGAGATGCTCGCGTAGATCGGCGCGGAGACGAAGCCGCCCGCCTCGCCGATGAGCTGGCCGGTCTTGACGTGGTCGCCGACCTTGACGACCGGCTTTGCCGGCGCGCCGATGTGCATCGCCATCGGGATCACGACCGACTGCGGCAGCGGCAGCTTTGTCGCCTTCATGGCCGACGTGTTTTTGTGCCCTGGAATGTGGATGCCATGCAGATCTTTCAAGTGGATTCCCCCTTCTCTTTCCTTTCGGCCCCGCGGCGCAGCCGCTTTAGAACGAGCTGTGCGCAAAGCCCTGTGAACAGGCCGGTGACGAGCGCCGAAAGCAGCAGCACCGGAAGATAATACCAGATCGCGGCGACGCCCGCGACGAACCGCGCCACGAGCATCTGCCCCAGATTATGCGCCATCGCGCCGAACATGCTGACCACCCAGAGCTGCCGCTCCGAAATGACGTACAGCAGCACTGCCATGACGAGAAATGCCAGCAGCCCGCCGGCGAGGCTGTAGCCCAGTGCCGTCATTCTGCCGGTAATCAAACAGCCGAGCACCACGCGCACCATCATCAGCGCAAAGGCCCAGCCACGCCCCAGCCAGCAGAGCGCAAATAATGTAAAGATATTCGCGAGTCCCGGTTTGATGCCGGGGATGCCCGTCAGCGGCGGGAGCTGCAATTCAATGACGAATGTGACGAGCGCCGCCGCGGTCAGCACCGCGCAGAGCGTCAGCTTTCTGACATCGTTCCGCATGGCGCTACCTCCCGCCGGACACGGCGTCCACTGCCGCGTCCCGCTCGATCCACTGGATGCTCAGGCGATTCGGCAGGCAGACGATCGGCGTCCCGCCGGGGCGGAGCGGCCCGTGCTCCACGCAGATCTGATCGGGGCATTCCGCCGACTCCATGTAGATCTCGCCGTCCTGTACGGCGGCGGTCGCGCCGCCCGCCGCGCCGTCCAGCGGGATCGTCCGGTCTTTCGTCAGATCGACCGTTTCGATCAGCCTGCCGTCGCGGTAGATGCCCACGAGGCCGCTCTGCTTCGGCCGCAGCAGCAAAATTGCAAGCAGCACGAGCGCGAGGCCCACAAATACCATGATCCAGTGCTTCGTCTTCACGAAACCACCTCGTATTCCCGCTCTGTTGTGAGCGTCAGACCCTCTGTTACAAACAGCCGCCCGTCGTCCGTCAGCCACACCGCGCCGAATTCCGCCCGGTGTACCCGCCAGAAGTCCGCGGCCCGCTCCGGCCCCATGACGAACAGTGCCGTGCTCAGCGCATCGGCCAGCGTGTCATCCGCCGACACGATCGTCACTGATTTCATGCCGCTTCGCGCGGGTTTTCCCGTCTCTGGGTCTAAAATATGCCAATAGCGGACGCCATCCTGCTCGAAATACCGCTGATAGCCGCCCGACGTGACCACGCACTGATCCGCGATCTGCACCGTTCCAAGGTAATCGCCGCCGTCCGGGTCCTCGATCGCGACCGTCCAGGCCGTGCCGTCCGGCTTGCTGCCGAGCGCCGAGACGTTCCCGCCGAGGCTCAGCAGCGCGGACGTCACGCCGTGCGCTTTCAAAATCTCCTTGCAGCGCCCGGCGGCATAACCCTTGCCGATGCCGCCGAGGTCGAGCGCAAAGCCTCCCGGCAGCGAGGCCGTTGTCCCGTCCACGGAGACTTCTGTCCAGCCGGTCGTTTGCAGCAGCGCGTCCAGTTCCGCATCTGCTGGCACGCGGTAGTTTCCATCCGTGAAGCCCCAGGCCCGCATCAGCGGATAGACCGTCGGGTCATAGGCCCCGTTCGTCTCCGCCGCGATCTCCAGCGCCCGCCGGAGCAGCGCCGCCGTCTCCTCTGAGACGACCTCCGCCCCATCGTTGACCGCCGCGATCTCGCTGTCATCCTTCTGTGCTGCGAGCAGCGCGTCGAGCCGGTACGTTTCCGCCTCCACGGCATCCAGCGCGTCCGCGCTGCCATAGACCGCCGCGGTCATAACCGTGTCCATCGCGAACCATTCGCCGGTCTGCCGCTGTGCGCCGCAGCCGCAAAGGGTAAAAAACAGGAGCAGCGCCAGGCCACAAACCGCCATTTTTCGTCTGCTCCGCATCGTCCGCTCTCCCCTGTCCGTCGGTGATATGCTGTTTTTCGTGTTCTTCATTTCATTTATAGCATAACATATTCTTTGCAAAAATCAAGTCTTTTCTTTGTTTCTTTGAGAAAATCGAATTTTTATCAGATAATAATTTATCGATATAAAAGTTATTATTTCAAATATCATTTTTGATATATTGAAGAAAAAGTAAAACCACCGAATGAACTGCCCCCCATTTGTTAGACAGTATGATATACTATCTAACAAGTGAGGTGTTTTGCTATGCCAAAAGGAGTACCAAACAAACGATATACGCCGGAGTTCAAGAGAATGGTTGTAGAAACCATGAAAAAAGCACCGAGATGGAGGACTATCCGGGGAAAACAAGAGCCTATATTGACGATGACCTCGTACTTCATATTTACACGCCAAATGTCTTTGCTCCTGTGGTAGAGAAAGTATCTTCTGCTAAGAAAGCAAACGCACAAAGTAGTGAAGCAAAATATCTTACAATTTCCGAATATGCGGAGGTCGTAAAGAAAAGTCCTCCCCGTATCCGAGTCCTATGCTCTGAGGGTCGGTTCCCCGGAGCCGTTCGCAAAGGAAAGGTGTGGCTTATTCCAGCGGGAACCCCATTCCCAGATGATAAGCGGTTTGTTGAATATCCAAAGCGTCCAAGAAAGCAGAAAAGTGAAGGGAGCGAAAACGGAAAATGAGAGTTCCTTGAAATGAAGATATGCGGGTAAAATTCCCGGCTACGGTTCAGTTTATGCGGCTAGGTTATGAGTACCAGTCTTTGAAGGATGCGGATATCCACCCCGAAACCAGAATCTTTCTCAACCGTTTTGTCCCTGCAATCCAGCGAATCAACAGTGATAAGAACCTGACTGTCAAGCAGCTTTTGCAACGATTGAGGAAATCCATAACACCATCAAGAACAATGATATGGGAAAAGAGTTTCTGAGCCGTTTGCTGGACCAGACCGCAGACATCAAGCTCATTGACTTTGACCGTCCCGCAGATAACGATTTTGCCATCGTTGATGAGCTGACCTTCGGCCCAGAAGCAAAGGGGTCGTTCCGCCCGGATATTACCGTTCTTGTCAATGGTATTCCCCTTGGATTCCTCGAAGTAAAGAAGCCCAACAACGAGGGAGGTATTCAGAAAGAATTCCACCGTATGATACGCCAAAACCTGTCGGACTTGTTGAGAGGATGCTTGAAATTGCTTCAAACAAAGACAGCATCATTTTAGATTCTTTCGCCGGTTCCGGCACTACCGCCCATGCTGTCCTGAACATAAACAAGGCGGACGGCGGACACCGCAAGTTCATCCTCGTTGAGATGATGGATTACGCCGACAGCATCACCGCCGAGCGCGTCAAGCGCGTGATCCGTGGCTACGGCGAGGGCAAGAACGCCGTGGAGGGCACGGGCGGCAATTTCAGCTTCTATGATTTGGGCGAGCCGCTGCTTGTGGGCGATTGCCTGAATGAAGCGGTTGCTCCGGAGAAAATCCGCGAATACATCTGGTTCATGGAAACCAAAACGCCCTATGCCCCACTCAGCAGCGGTAATCCGTATTATCTCGGTCAGCACAACAGCACGGGTTACTACTTCTACTATGAGCCGCAGCGGATCACGGTGCTGGACTATGACTTCTTGGCTACCGTCACCGAAAAAGCAGGCGGCACCGTAATTTACGCCGACCGCTGTTCCATCAGTGACGATAAGCTGTCGCAGATGGGGATTGTTTTCAAAAAAATTCCCCGCGATATCAGCCGGTTATAAGGAGGCAGAATACATGGAACTGAAAACCTATCAGCGGCAGGTCATCGCCGATTTGAACCGCTATTTGGAATTGCTGGGCGAAACCAAGGACTATATTGCTTCCTTCCGGCTCTTTTGGCAGGAGAAGGGCGCACCCACGCTGGGCATCTATCAGGATGTATTGCCCGGCGTTCCCAATCTCTGCTTCAAGGTGCCCACCGGCGGCGGGAAAACCTTTCTTGCCTGCAACGCCGTCCGTCCGGTATTTGACGCACTGCCGTTCACCAAGACAAAAGTGGTGGTGTGGCTGGTGCCGTCCGATGCGGTCCTGACGCAGACAGTCAAAGCCCTGAAAGACCCGCGCCACCCCTACCGGCAGAAAATCGATGTGGATTTTGGCGGGCGGGTGGAAGTCTACACAAAGCAGGAGCTTTTGAACGGGCAGAATTTCAACCCCACCGCCGTCACCGAACAGCTCTCCATTATGGTGCTGTCCTACGATTCCTTTCGCGGGCGCGGCAAGGAGGGCTTGAAAGCCTATCAGGAGAACAGCAACCTTGCCGCCTTTGCCAAGGTGCTGGGCGCGCCAGAAAATCCCATCGAAAAGGCAGACGAGACGGCGCTGTTCCAGGTCATTAACCAGCTCAACCCGCTGGTGGTCGTGGACGAGAGCCATCACGCCCGGTCGGAACTGAGCATCGAGATGCTTGCCAACTTCAACCCCTGCTTTGTGCTGGATTTGACCGCTACCCCCAAGAAGCGCAGCAACATCATCTCCTATGTGGATGCGGTGCAGCTCAAAGCGGAACACATGGTCAAGTTGCCGGTGATTGTCTATAATCGGGACAGTCAAGCCGAAGTGCTGATGGATACGATTGACCTGCGGGACAGGCTGGAAGAAATCGCTGCGGCAGAATGTCAGAACGGCGGAAAGTACATCCGCCCTATTGCCCTGTTTCAGGCCCAGCCGAAGGGCAAGGAGGATGCGACCACTTTTGAAAAGCTGCGGACGGAGCTGGTAAACGCTGGGATCCCCGCCGAATATATCGCCATCCGCACCGCCGATGTGAACGAGCTGAAAAATGTGGACTTGCTGTCCCCAGACTGTCCTGTGCGGTACATCATCACGGTAAATGCGCTGAAAGAAGGATGGGACTGCCCGTTCGCCTATATTCTGGCTTCCCTTGCCAACAAAACCAGTCAGGTGGATGTGGAGCAGATTTTGGGACGCATCCTGCGCCTGCCCTACACCGCCAAGCACAAGTCAGATGCCCTGAATTGGTCCTATGTGCTGACTTCTTCCAACGACTTCAACGATACGGTCCAGCAGATTATCCGAGGGCTGAACAGCGCCGGGTTCAGCGACAGGGATTGCCGCCTTGCAGAGATGGCAGAACCGGTTAAGCCCGCACCAGTACCGGAGCAGCTTCCCATAATCGAGCCGGAAGCCCCGCAGGAGGACTTTGCCGGTCTGGACGGGAAATCCATCGGGGCAGAGCTGCAACGGCGCAGAGAGAGCGAAAATTCGCCGGAATCCGCCCCGAAAGCGGACAGTATGCTTGCTGAGGCCCAGCAGGCGGGCGACGCATACAATCAGGCGGTGCAGGGCGCGGACGACGACCCGTTTGCAGCCGCTCTGCCGTGGGAGGTACGCGACAAGGTGAACACATTCCACATCATCCCTCAATATCAGGAAAGCGTGGACGGCCTGCTGATCCCACAGTTTTTCCAAGTGATCCCGCAGTCCCTGTTTACCGATGGGGATAAGGTGCTGTTGAGCAAGGAAATGCTTGCAGACGGCTTCACCCTGAAAGGCAAGGCATACGATATTGATTTTGCCGCAGCGGACGATGAGATCGTCAAAGTCGATGTGGAAACTGGCCGCAGTGTGCCGAGGGCTTACCAGATGGAAGCTGCCGACCAGCGGTATTTCAAGGAGTATTTCAGCAGTTTACCCCCGGAAAGCCGCGTGCGCCAGTGCAAGGACATGATGATTCACCAGTTGGACAAGCTGAACATTGTGGATGGCAGCGATTTGCGTACCTATGTCAATCTCATTGTGGATGGGATGAATCGGGAGCAGCTTGCCGCTATGGAAAAAGCCCCGCTGGGCTTCGCCGCAAAAATTCGCGTCAAAATTGAGACTCTGCTGGAACAGCACTACAAGGAAACTTTCTTCACTTGGCTTGACCGGGGCAAAATCGTGTGTGAACCCAATTACCGCCTGCCTGCGGCAATCCACCCCATAAGCAGTACGGCGATTTACGGAAGGTCGCTCTATGAGGCCGAGGAGGACATGAACACGCTGGAACAGGCGCTGGTAAAGCAGTTGACGGCCATTCCCAATGTGCTGTGGTGGCACCGGAATATCGCCCGGCACGGCTTTGCCATCAACGGCTACTTTAACCACTATCCGGACATTATGATTATGACCAAGAGCGGTAAGATCATCCTCGCCGAAACCAAGGGCGAACACCTGAAAAACGATGACAGTCAGGAGAAAATCGAGCTAGGTGCGGCTTGGCGGAATGCTGCTGGGAACCAGTACCGCTATTACATGGTGTTCCAGAACGAGGAAAATCTGCCACACGGAGCGGTGAGCATGGGGCAGTTTGTGGAGACGGTGAAGGCATTGTAAAGGAGGTGGCTTGGCAAAATGTATGTTTACGCTCGAATCAACAAAGAGACGATGAAATTCATTAGGGAAACAAAAGCCATCACTTTGGACTATGTTTCGCGGATAACAAAATACTCCTCATCTAAGATTGAGCTTTGGGAAAACAGCGATACAGATAAATTTCCTACTATTAACCAAGCTAAATCGATCGCTAAGTGCTATCGTGTGCCGTTTGCGGGTTTATATATGAATGCAAATGACATCAACATAAAGCACCTCCCTAAAGTAAGAAATTTGAGGACTCTGCCTGACACAACTCTTGACAATAGCGCACTTAACTTAGCAATTATTGATGTTCTCAGTGCGCGTGATTTGCTAATTGATTCGAAAATAGCACTGCACGAAAATATGTCTCCCTTTTCGATACAGGCAGTCGATTCTGAGGATGTTAATCAATGGGCGAAAACTATTCGTGAGGAGCTAGAATTAAGTATTGATGTCCAATATGGCTGCCAGAGTACACGACAGTTTTATTTATATGTGCTGAATGCCGTGGAAAGAGCAGGTGTATTTGTTCATTGCTTCACCGGGATAGAAACAGAAATTGTTCGTGGCTTTGCAATTTATGAAGATTTTCTTCCCATTATCGGATTAAACAATGAGGATCGATATCCAGCAAAAACTTTTACGATATTCCATGAGTTAGCGCATCTTATGAAGCGAAGTTCTGCTGTGTGCAATGATATGATTTCACACGATCTGGCTCAACATGAAGAAGTTTTTTGCAATGCTGTCGCGGGAGAGATTCTTGTTCCTAAATTAAACCTAATCAAACAACTAGGAAGTCTTACCACGGATGAAATAGATTTAAACTTAATAAGCAAACTTGCTGCGAAATTTTCCGTAAGTAAAGAGGTAATATCTCGTCGTTTGCTTGATATTGGAAAGATTTCTAAATCTCAATATTCGGCCTTAACGGACGCTATACGCATAAGTTTTGAAAATGAGCGTGAAGCGATTCGAATTAGTAGAAAAAACTCAGGAGTAAAAATACCTCGTAATATTTCAAGAGAAGCAATAGATCAAAACAGTCCCTCGTTGTGCAGGACATTTTATAATGGATTTCGAGAAGGATATTTTGATAAACAAGATGTTGCAAGATATTTGGGCATAAAACAGCAGCATGTCGATAAATTCATGAGAGAGGTGTCAAGATGGTGAGTAGCGAAAATACAGATAGGTACATCATTGACACCTCGTCGATTTTATCTCAAAAAGATAACGAGCCTCATCGGCGTTCAATTAACAAAACGCTCTGGAAGCATATTGATGAGTTAATCGCACAACATAGAATTGTAACTTGCTCTGAAATAATTGAGGAAGTCAACGATGATGCTTTGAAGCAATGGTATATCGGTCTATCTGGGGAAATTCTTCCCATTGATGACGAAGTACAGGAAAATGTCAAAAAGGTTGTAACCACCAATCCCCAACTCATTGACTTCCATAAAGTTAAATCTTCTGGTGATGCTTTTCTGATTGCAACAGCAATGAAATATGGACTTACGGTGATCACAGAGGAAAGCCAAAAAGGCGAAAAGAAAATTCCTTTTGTATGTCAAAATCTCCATGTTCCATGTGTAGATATTCTTGGCCTTTGCGAAAAAGAAGGATGGAGTTTCTAAACCCGAACATACGCTTGTCCTCTCTGGGAATTCTTAAATACAATAATAAGTGCTTACTTTTTACAAAATGTATCTCATGTTTTCTGATGGGGCAGCAGAGAAATCTGCTGCCTTTTTCTTATGGTGACTACCCTGTGGGGATTCGTCCCGCAGGGCTTGTCATAAATAAACGAACAGGGAGGCGATACAGTTGAAAAGACAAATTTGCAAAAAAGGAGGTGGCATACCCATGCAGCACAAGAAAAAGGCTGTAAATTCGATGGAGGCAGGATATGACAAAACCGCTTGACCCCAAGAAGATAGAATCGGCCCGTCAGTTTAGCAGCCGTGCCGAGCGCAGGGAACAGCGGCGCAAACTCATGCAGGACGAGATTGCGGAGAATCAACGCAGCAACGGCGTTATTGTGATTCCCCCTAAAAAGTTGCAGGAAGTACAGCAAGAGCGCCCAAAACTGCGTGTTGCGGCGTACTGCCGCGTCAGCACACAGGAAGAAGAACAGGTTGGCAGTTTTGATATGCAGGTCCGGCATTTTACCCAGCGGATTGAAGGCAATCCTGATTGGGAGCTGGTGGAAATCTATCAGGACGAGGGCATCAGTGCTACAACCGTCAAAAAGCGCCTTGGCTTTCAAAAAATGATTGCCGATGCAGTAGACGGGGAAATTGATCTGATCCTTACCAAGAGCATCAGCCGTTTTGGCCGGAATATTGTGGATATACTGGACAATCTGAATATTCTATCGGCGCTGAATCCCCCTGTCTCGGTGGAATTTGAGACGGAGCATATCACCTACACAGGCGATGGAAAGAACAATCTGCTAATCGTCCTTCTGTCCGCGCTGGCAGAAATGGAATCTCAGCAGAAAAGCGAGGCCATCAAAGCGGGGATTCGCTGGCGTATGGCAGAGGGAATTTACAAATTCTCTGTACAGAATACACTGGGATTCTACCGCGACCACTTTGGCCGGTTGGTCATTGAACCGACTGAGGCGAGGATTGTTGAGTATATCTACGAGAGCTATTTGGAAGGAGCAACACCGTCAGAGATTGCGGCTGCGCTGACAGAACAGGGAATCAAATCCCCTATGGGCAATGATAGCTGGTCTGCCGGTACCGTCCGCAGCATCCTCCGAAACGAAAAATACTGTGGTGATGCCTTGATGCAGAAAACCTATACCAAGGATTTCCGCACCCACAAGTCGGTTAAAAACACGGACTTGAATATGTATTTCAAGGAAAACCATCACACAGCGATTATCAAAAAAGAGGATTGGATAACAGTACAGAAACTGCTGTCAGAGCGGCACAGCACGGCAAAACGAGCTGCATTGCGTCGCCTGAGCAATCACTTCGTCGCATACCGCGTGAAAGATGGTCTTTTCAAGGGCTATCTGATCATGGACTCCCGATGGTCTTTTATGGAACGTCAGGAGTTTATGAACATCGTGGATGAGGCGCAAAA
>USSI01000019.1 GCA_900557315.1 uncultured Butyricicoccus sp.
CCCAGCCGCAGCCAGCGGCGCACGACGCTGTCCGCATCTTCAAAAATATAATCCTGATAGGTCTCATCCATCTCCCGCACCTGCGGCAGGGTATAAATGCCCCACCAAGAACCGTACTGGTCGGGCCACTGCTGGAAATCGAACCAGCGGTAATACGGCGAGTCCGTGGACTGGTGCGCGCCGACGCTGCCGTACCGCCCGCGGCTGTCAAAGCCGGTATGGTTGAACACGCCGTCCAGCACCACACGCATCCCGCGTTTGCCCGCCTCGCTGCACAGCTCCTGAAAATCCGCCTCGCTGCCGAACAGCGGGTCAATGCGCTTATAGTCGCCGGTGTCGTAGCGGTGGTTGGAATACGCCTGGAAAATCGGGTTGAAGTAGATCGTGGTCACGCGCAGGCTTTCCAGATAGTCCAGCTTCTGGATGACGCCGCGCAGCGTGCCCCCGAAAAAGTCGTTGTTGAGGATTTCGCCGTTCTCATCCGGCTGGTAGGCCGGGATATCGTCCCAGTTTTCGTGCAGCACGCGCGGGGCAATGCCCTCGCCCTCCGGCTGGACGGGCATTTTATCCCGGCAGAAGCGGTCGGGGAAAATGTTATAGGTGATGCCCTCGCCGAACCAGCGCGGCGGCTGGTATGCGGGGTCGTACACGGTCAGCTGGTATTTATCGCCCAGCGCGTCGATGATCTCGCCGCGGCCGCCGTAACCGCGCGCGCAGTAGCGCGGGCCGTCCGCCGTGTCGATGGTGAAATAATACCAGTACAGGCCGGGGTGGCCGGGCGTGAAGGTGGCGCTGTACCGGTCGCGCGCGCCGGCCAGCCCGTACCACCGCATGGGGAAGGCCTGCGGCGCTTTGCCGTCCTCCTCCACCCAGAGTGTGATATGTTCCGTGCCGTGCTCGCGCTTGGGATAGGTGGAGAACACCACCGTCTGCCCCGCCGGCACCGCCCCATAAGGCGATTTGCAGGCCAGTTCCCGCGAATGGAAGATGCAACTGGGAATGGTTTTCAAACAATTTCCCCCAAACTTCAAATCTCATTGCCATTGCACTGCAGCCGCCTGAGCGGCGCAATGCTACGCGTATAGTATAGCACAAACTCCCTGCAAGGTAAACAAAAAACGGCCCGGCAGGGCCGTCGCAGCCTGTTCAAAATGCGGTTTCGCCGGTTTCTTCCTGTTCCAGCGCATCTACCATACTGTGCCAGAACCTGTTTGTGGTATCGACCAGCGCCGCCTGCTCCTCCGCCGAAAGCATGGAAAGCGCGTGCAGTTCAAACTGGTGCAATGCGCCGCTGATTTCGCGTGCAAACGCCTCTCCCTGCCCTGTCAGGCAGACCATCCGGCTGCGCCGGTCCTCCTCCGAAACGCGCCGCACCGCCATGCCGCGCTTTTCCAGGCTGTCGATCACGCTGGCGACCGTCTGCTTGGACAGGTGCAGGCGGCGGCACAGCTCATTTTGCGACATGGGCTCCGGCTGCTCCACCAGCAGGGTGAGGATGTTGAGCATATTGAAGGTGATGCCGCGGCGCGCCGCCCATTTCTCGTAAACCGCGTCCAGCCCGAGCCAGCTCTCATAATACTGCTCGAGCACCTGTTCCATCGTGCGTGCCATCGTCCGCCCTCCCTTTGGGATTATTTTAGCCGCGCGCGCCCGTGCCGTCAAGAAAAAATCCTCCCCTGTTCTTTCTTTCCCCGGCCGCGCTTGCCCGTCCGTGGTCAATCCCGGCGGTTTTCCGGCGTATACATGAAAGCAGCGGGCGGCGCCGCCTCCCGCATCACCACGCGGCCCCGCGCCGCACCGGAAGAAAGGAAGAACTGTCATGAACCTGCGTGTACGCCTGAAAAACCCGGTCTTCTGGGTCCAGCTCATACTCGGCGCAGCCGCAACCGCGCTTGCCTACGCCGGGCTGACCGCAGCCGACCTGACCAGCTGGCCCGCCCTGTGGGAGGTGGTCAAAAACACCTTCACCAACCCCTACTGCCTGTTCCTTGTGGCCTCCAATATCTGGTCCGCGCTCAACGACCCCACAACCAGCGGCCTGTCGGACAGCGACCGGGCGAAAACCTACGATAAACCTCTGGAAAAATAGCCCTGCGCAAGCTGCCCCCACCGGGCAGCTTGTTCTTTTGTGCCTTTTCTTCCCGGCCCGGCAAAAGCGCTTGACAATAGTCCGATAACGGACTATACTGTTAGTGTTCGGCAAATGGCATCAGAAAGGAAGATCACCCGCCATGCAAATCAAGTTATCCGACCATTTCAGCTACCGCAAGCTGCTCCGCTTTACGCTGCCATCCATCATCATGATGGTGATCTCCTCGATCTACAGCGTTGTGGACGGCCTGTTCGTCTCCAACCTGGTCGGCGACCTGGCGCTTTCCTCGGTCAACATCGTGTTCCCGGTGGCGATGATCGTCGGCTCGTTCGGCTTCATGCTCGGCACAGGCGGCAGCGCCATTGTGGCGCGCACCATGGGCGAGGGCGACCAGGAGCCGGCAAACCGCTACTTTTCCATGATTATCCTTGCGGTTGTGCTGCTCGGCGTGGTGCTGAGTATCATCTGCGTCATTTTCATGGAGCCGATCGCCCGGCTGGCCGGCGCGAGCGACGCGCTGATCGACGACTGCATTGTCTACGGCCGCATCCTGCTCGCGGGCAGCGTGCCTTTCATGCTGCAGACCTCGTTCCAGAGCTTTTTCGTGGTCGCGGAAAAGCCGCAGATGGGCCTGATCCTCTCGATCGCGGCGGGCGTGACCAACATGGTGCTGGACTATGTGCTGATTGCAATATGCGGCCTGGGTGTTGCGGGCGCGGCGATTGCGACCGTAATCGGCTACTGCGTGGGCGGTGTGCTGCCGCTGCTGTATTTCCTGAACCCCAAACGCGAAATGCGGCTGACGCGCACCCGGTTTTACGGGAAACAGCTGCTGCACGCCTGCGCCAACGGCTCATCCGAGCTGATGAGCAACATCTCCTCGTCGGTCGTCGCCATCCTGTATAACCTCCAGCTCATGCGCCTGATCGGCGAAGTGGGCGTCGCGGCGTACTCCGTGATGATGTATGTGGACTTTGTGTTTGTCGCGGCGTTCCTCGGCTTTTCCATCGGCAGCGCGCCCATTGTCAGCTACCATTACGGCGCAGCGAACCACAGCGAACTGAAAAACGTGTTCCGCAAGAGCATCACGGTTATCCTGTGCACCTCGGTAGCAATGGTTGTGCTCAGCGAGCTGCTCAGCCGTCCGCTGGCCGCTGCCTTTGTCAGCTATGACCCCGCGCTGCTCGAAATGACCGTTTACGGCTTCCGGCTGTTCGCACTGTGCTACCTGTTCAACGGCATCAACATCTATGCGTCCTCGTTCTTCACCGCGCTGTGCAACGGGGCGCTGTCCGCGCTGATCTCGTTCCTGCGCTCGCTGCTGCTGCGCGGCGGCATGGTGCTGCTCATGCCCCTCCTGTTCGGGCTGGACGGCATCTGGACCGCGGTCATCGCCGCGGAGGGCCTGGCGGTGATCGTATCCGCAGGGCTGCTGTATGCCATGCGGGGCCGGTATCATTATCTGTAAGCCGCTTTCCGTGCAAACAAAAAGAGAGGCATAAACGCCTCTCTTTTTTAATGCGCTTTTGCGGTTTTTCCCGAAATCGTCCGTGCGATGTAGGGCTGTACTTCCTGCACCGGGATGCCGAGCGCGACGGCCAGTTCACCGTGCAGCAGGTCCTCAGCCCGCTTGCGGTAGCGCTGGTCGATCTGGCTGACACGGCGGGTGCCGCGGCGCGATTTTGCATAAACCGTCTTAATCAGCTGCACCAGTTCGCGGCAGTCGTGGCTCTGCAGCGCGGCCTGGTAATGCTCGGTGGACATCCGCAGGCTGTGCGACGAGAACGCATCCTCCTCGATCGAGGGGATTGCCTCGATCAGCCGCTCCGCCTGCGCGCGGGAGATCACCGGGCGCGTATATACCGGGGAATCCACCGGGATATAGATGGTTTCCGTGCCGGAGACAGGCGTCAGTGTATAGTACAGCTTGTCCTCTTCCCCGTCGAAAGGCGGTTTGCCGACCGCATCCACGCGGCAAACGCCACTGGTCCCGTAAACTATGAACTCCCCCGGCTGATACATGATATGCCTCCTCAACAAATGACACCAAACGCGGACGCCGGCAGTGCTCATACGCTGCCGCGTTCTGCCCTTCTGGTATTATTATAGCACATTTTGCCGGGGAATGTAAGCAGAATTTATAAAACCCGGAATTTTAACAGCGGGTGAACGCATTTCCCGATCCATCGGCCGGTCATATGATACCCACAGCGGCCCGCCCTGTCCGGCTCTGCCCAGCCCACTGCTCGTGCAGCAGGCAGAAGTGCAGGTGGTCCTTGATTTCACCGTTATAGAGCAGTTCTGCGCGCTGCAGCGTGCCCTCATAGTGAAAGCCGCATTTTTCCAGCACACGGCGCGACCCGGGGTTGTCCGGATAACAGGTGGCGGAAATCAGGTCAAGCCCCATCTGGTTAAACCCGAAGCGGATCACCGTGCGAACCGCCTCGGTCATGTAGCCCTGCCCCCAGTAGCCCACCCCGAGGGCGTAGCCCAGCGAGCGCGCCGAACCATATTGCCGCGCACAGTCAGTAATCAGCCCGATCGAGCCGATCAGCCGCCCGTCCGACCGGCGCTCGATCGCCCATACGCTCGGCTGGTCCAGGAAGACAAGATGCAGGATGTCGTCCGATTCCTGCAGGCTCTCGTGCGGCTTCCAGCCCGCGTTGCGCCCAACCGGTTCATCCTTTGAATAGTCGTACAGCGCCTGCACATCGTCCTCACGGAAGGGGCGCAGGGTCAGGCGTTCGGTTGCCAACTCCATAGAGAGCTCCTTTCTCAGTCTTCGTCAATATCCAGATGGTCGAGTGCGTATCGGCAGCACTGCGTCACCAGCTGGTTGAGCGACACATCCTTCTGCTGCGCCAGCGCCTCCAGCTCCTGCACCAGATCGCGCGGCATACGGAAGGTTTTGTTCACATACTCGGGCTTTTTGACTTGAAACATTTTTTCACCGCCTCACCCCAATATTATAAGTGTAATTTCGAGGTGAATATACGCGCGTATTTTGCATTGCATTTTATCCTGTTATTTATCTTGTAAATTATCTTGCTCGATGATATAATGGGGCAAAGGGGGCGGTGCGGATGCGGAAAAAAACAAAGCGCCGCCGTGCCGCCCGGGCTGGGGCGGCGGTGCTGGCGGGCGCGGCGCTGTTTGCCGGCGGGCATTGGTGCGCCGCCCTCCGGGCGCGGGACGGGACAAACCTGCGCGTCACGCTGACGCTGTACGACGCGGACGGCAATCCGGCCTGCCACGTTGAACGCAGCGTCTGCGGGCAGGCGCAGACAGACACCTGGCAGGACCAGGGGACGCTGCCGGGAGACGGGGCGGTCTCCTATTCGGTAACCGTCCGGCAGGAGACGGGAACCGGGGACAAAACCGAATAACCGCACATTTGGGTGCGCAAATACAAAACAGGCCGCGAATGCGGCCTGTTTTCATGCACGGAAAGGCTTACCTTTCGTATCGGTTTCAGAATGCGAAGTTGGTCTTGACGCGCCAGATGTTCTGCGCATACTCCGCGACCGAGCGGTCCGCCGCAAAGCGGCCGGAGTTTGCGATGTTCATCAGGGACATATAGTTCCAGTTCTCCGGACGGCGGTACATCTCGCCCACGCGCTCCTGCGCAACCGCATAGGAAGCGAAGTCCTTGAGGCTCATATAACGGTCCGCCGGGCCGCCGTTGCCGCCGTGCAGCAGCAGGTTTGCGATGTCCGTGTAATCCACGCCGTCGCCAAAGCCGTTGATGATGTGGTCCAGCACGCCCTTAATTACCGGGTCGTTCTGGTAGATCAGCATGGGCTCATAGTTGCCGGAAGCCGCCAGCGCCTCGGCCTCGGGGGTTTCCATGCCGAAGATGAAGATGTTCTCGCGGCCGACCGCCTCGCATATCTCAACGTTTGCGCCGTCCATCGTGCCGATGGTGAGCGCGCCGTTCATCATGAACTTCATGTTGCCCGTACCGGACGCTTCCTTGCCTGCGATCGAAATCTGCTCGGAAACCTCAGCCGCCGGCATAATCATCTCGGCAAGGGACACCTTGTAATCCTCGATGAAGACAACCTTGAGCTTGTCGCCGATATCCGGGTCGTTGTTAATCATGTTCGAAATCGAGTTGATGAGCTGGATGGTCTTCTTTGCCACCGCATAGCCCGGCGCCGCCTTGGAGCCGAAGATGAAGGTGCGCGGCACGAAATCCATGCCCGGGTTGGCCTTCAGCTTATGGTACAGCGAGATGATGTGCAGGATGTTGAGCATCTGGCGCTTGTACTCATGCAGGCGCTTGACCTGTACGTCAAAGATCGAGTCCATATTGACCTCGATGCCGTTGTGCTCCTTGATATAGTCCGCCAGGCGCTGCTTGTTGTCCCGCTTGATCTGGCCGAGCTGGGCGAGCAGCTCCTTGTCCTCGCCGTAGTTGGCGAGCACCTGCAGCTCGGACGGATGCTTGCGGTAGCCCCTGCCGATCTTGCTCTCGATCAGGGCCGCCAGCTCCGGGTTAGCCTCGCACAGCCAGCGGCGGTGCGCAATGCCGTTGGTGACGTTGCAGAACTTGGACGAGTAAATCTTGTAAAAATCGTTGAACACGCGGTCCTTGAGGATCTCGGAGTGCAGCGCGGAAACGCCGTTGATCGAGAACGAACCCGCGATCGCCAGATGCGCCATGCGCACGGTGTTGTCCGCGACAATGGCCAGCTTGGATATCTTCTGGAAATCGTTCGGGAAGTAGTTCCACAGCTCCCGGCAGAAGCGCTCGTTGATCTCATAGATGATCTGCATGATGCGGGGCATCAACTCCTGCACCAGCGATACCGGCCAGCACTCGAGCGCCTCGGGCATGACCGTATGGTTGGTGTAAGCGACCGACTGGCTGGTAATGTTCCACGCCTGCTCCCAGCTCATGTCGTTCTCATCCATCAGGATGCGCATCAGCTCCGGGATGACCAGGGTCGGGTGGGTGTCGTTGATGTGCAGCACATGCTTGTGCGCGAAGTTATCCAGCGTGCCGAACTTGGCCTTGTGCTTGGCGCAGATGTCCTGGATCGTGGCCGATACGAGGAAGTACTGCTGCTTGAGGCGCAGGGACTGGCCCTCGCGGTGGTTATCCTCCGGATACAGCACCATGGAGATGGTCTCAGCCATGGCGTGCTTCTCGAGCGCCTTGAGGTATTCGCCGGACGAGAACAGCTTCATATCCAGCGCGATCGGGCTCTTTGCCTCCCACAGGCGCAGGCAGGCGATGTTGTTGGTATCGTAGCCCGAGATCGGCATGTCGTACGGCACTGCCAGAACCGGCGTGTAGTCCTTGTATTCGACGACCAGCTTGCCGTTCTCGTCAAAGTGGGTGTCCACTGTGCCGCCGATCCTGACCTCGCGGGTGTCGTCCATCGCGGGGATGTGCCACACGTCGCCCGAGGCGAGCCAGGAGTCCGGCAGTTCGACCTGCTGGCCGTTTTCGATCTTCTGCTTGAAAATGCCGTGTTCATAGCGGATGGAGTAGCCGGTGCCGCGTACGCCCGTGGTGGCCATGCCGTCCATATAGCAGGCCGCCAGGCGGCCCAGGCCGCCGTTGCCGAGGCCGGGGTCGGCCTCTTCCTCAAAGATATCGGCCATCTCATAGCCCATATCCTTCAGCGCTTCGGTCAGCGCTGGCAGGATGCCGAGGTTATAGGCGTTATTGCGCAGGCTGCGGCCGACAAGAAATTCCATGCACAGATAGTGCACCTGCCGCTCCCCGTATTTTTCGACCTCGTTCTGAGTTTCGATCATGTGCTCGGTGAGCGCGTCGCGCACGACGAGCGCGCAGGCCTCATAGATCTGCTCCTTGGAGGCGTCCTCGACCTCGCGGCCGAAGTGGCGCTGCAGCTTGCCTGCAATCGCTTCCTTCAGAGCGGTTTTCGTATAGTAATTCTTTGGCATGGTATCTCTTGTCTCCTCACATAATTTGCTTTCGGGGTTTACCAGCCCAGGGCGGAATGATAAACCTCAATGTATTTGTCAGCCGAGCTGCCCCAGCTGAAATCGCTCTTCATCCCCTGCAGCATCAGCTTTTTCCACGCGGGCTTATTGTAGCGGAACACGCCGCACGCTTCACGGATGACATGCAGCATATCATGCGCATTATAGCTGGCAAAGGTAAAGCCGTTGCCGGTGCCGGCGTAATCGACGAACGCCTGCACGGTGTCCTTCAGGCCGCCGGTTTCGCGCACGATCGGGATCGTGCCGTAGCGCAGCGCGATCATCTGCGCCAGGCCGCAGGGTTCGAACTTGGACGGCATCAAGAACATGTCGCAGCCCGCATAGATGCGGTTGGCAAGGTCGCCCGAGAACATGATGGACGCCGAAAGGTTGTTCGGGTAGCGGCGCTTGGCCTCAAGGAACATCTGTTCATAGCGCCAGTCGCCCTTGCCGAGCACGATCAGGCGCAGGTCGTCGGACAGGATATCATGCAGCACCGCTTCAATCAGGTCAAGGCCCTTCTGATCGACAAAGCGGGTAACCATGCCGATGACCGGCGTATTCTCGTCCCCCTCGATGCCGCAGAGCTTGAGCAGCTCCAGTTTGTTGACCTTTTTATCCTCCGGGTTTTTCGGCCCGTAGTTTTTGAAAATCTTGGGGTCGGTCTCCGGGTTGAAGGCGTCCATATCAATGCCGTTGAGGATGCCGTGCAGCTTATAGCTGTTCATGCGCAGCACGCTGTCCAGCCGGTAGCCGTAGTATTCGGTCTGAATCTCGTTTGCATAAGTGGGCGAAACCGTGGTTACCGCGGTGGAGGCCACAATCGCAGCCTTCATCAGGTTGACGTCGCCGTCCATGGCCATGAAGCCCGAGCGGAAATGCGCGTCGTCGATGCCGAGCACATATTCCAGTATCTCGCGGCCGTAGCGGCCCTGGTACTGGATGTTGTGGATGGTGAATACGGTCTTGATGTTCTCATAAAACGGCCGGGAGGAGAACATCAGGTTGTAGTACACCGGCACGAGCGCGGTCTGCCAGTCGTTGCAGTTGATGACGTCCGGCCGCCAGTCCAGATCAGGCAGCACTTCCAGCACTGCCTTGGAGAAATAGGCAAAGCGCTCGGCGTCGTCATACTCGCCGTAGACCTGGCCGCGGGCAAAGTAATACTCGTTGTCGATGAAATAGAAGGTCACGCCGTCCGACTCATAGCGGAAAATGCCGCAGTACTGGTTGCGCCAGCCCAGGCGGACATAAGCGTTCTTCAGGTAATAGAACTTTTCGCGCCACTCCTGGCCAATCGCGGAGTACAGCGGGCAGAACACGCGCACATCGTGCCCCTTGGCGGCGAGCGCCTTGGGCAGCGAGCCTGCGACATCGCCCAGGCCGCCGGTTTTCACAAACGGGGCGCATTCGCTGGTAACATACATGATTTTCATAAGAGCCGACCCTCCCCAGCAGGAGGCGCGGAAGCAGAGGCCTGCTTCCGCACCTGCACATATTTATTATACTAAATTCTTCCTTCCCGCAATATGGGGAATTTTCACGAACATTTTCGGCCTGATGGCCTTGTTTTTGCGTATTTTTCGGGTAATTTACAGGAATTTATCACACTGTTGCGTTTTTCGCAATCGTGATGGGGTAGTTCTCGTGGCCCATCATGGTGCGGCCGTCACGCACGACAACGTTGCGGTCGGTGATGACATGGCGCAGCGACGCGTCCGACAGGATGCGGCCGCCCTCCATAATGATGCAATCGCAGATTTCCGCGCCCTTCTCCACGACAACATCGCGGAACAGCACGCAATTTTTCACATGGCCTTCAATATGGCAGCCGTCCGCGATCAGGCTGTCCTCCACGACCGCCTTGTCGCCGTAGTAAGCGGGCGCCTCGTCCTTGATGCGGGTCAGGATCGGGCGGGTGCGCAGGAAGACCTCGTCGCGCACATCCTTATCGAGCATATCCATGTTGGAGCGGAAGTAATCGAAGGTATCCTCGATCTTCATGGCGTACTCGTTGAACAGGTAGCCCGCAACCGTGCCGTCGATCAGCGCGCGGGTCAGGAACTCACGCTCGAAGTGGATGCAGTTGTGGGTGACGCAGTCGGAGAGCATATGGATCAGGTACTGGCGGCTCATCACATAGACGCCCAGCGAGATATGCTTGCACTTGCCCTCGTTGGTATCACCCACGCGGATATCAACCGCTTCCTTTTTGCGGTTCAGCTCTACATAGGTGGTATAGGGGGAATCCTTCTGCTTTTTGGTGCAGACCATGGTCAGATCCGCGCCCGACTTGATATGGCGGTCAATCACGTCGTCCAGCGGGATATTGGCGACGATATCGCCGTCCGCTACCACGACATACTCCGCCTTGTTCTTCTGCAGGAAATCGACCGCGCCGGCGAGCGCGTCGATCTTGCCGCGGTATTCGCCGGTCACGAGCGGCGACGCCTTCTTCGCGTAGGAATACGGCGGCAGCAGGGTCACGCCCGAATTCTTGCGGGACAGGTCCCAGTCCTTCGCGTTGCCGATATGGTCGATCAGCGACTGGTACTTATCCTTCATCAGCACGCCCACGCGGTAGATGCCGCTGTTTACCATATTGGACAGCATGAAGTCGATGATGCGGTAACGCCCGCCCCACTGCACCGCGCCGACCGTGCGGTGCTCGGTGATCTCACGGAGATCGTTGTCATTATCGAATGCAATGATGATGCCTAAAACATTCTTCATGGTTTCCGCCCCCTTACTTTACGTCCGGCAGGTCTTCGTCTGCCATTTCCTTCGCGGCAAGTGTTGCGCCGCGGCCAATGCGCACGCCCTCTGCAACGACGGCTACGCCCCACTTGTCCACATCGCCGTCCGACGGGCTGCCGCCGACGACGGCGTCCTTGGCGATCACGGCTTTTTCCGCAACGATCGCATAGCGGACGGTGGCGCCCTCCTCTACGACTGCGCCCGGCATCAGGATGGAGTATTCCACCTTGGCGCCCTTGGCGATCTTTACATCCGAGAACAGCACGGATTCGGATACGTCGCCTGCAATCTCACAGCCCTCGGAGAGCAGGGTGTGCTTGACGACAGCACCCTTTGCGGTGAAGTGCGGGGGCGAACCGGTGGTGCGGCCGTAAATCTTCCAGCTGTCGTCCGCCATGTTCAGGCCGGAGGAGTTGGGGGCAAGCAGGTCCATGTTGGCTTCCCACAGGCTCTCGATCGTGCCGACGTCCTTCCAGTAGCCCTCGAAGCGGTAGGAGACCAGCTTTTCGCCGTTGCCCAGCATGGCGGGGATGATGTCCTTGCCGAAGTCGTTGGAGGATTTCGGGTTGTTCTCATCGTCGATCAGGTACTGGCGCAGCTTTTTCCACGAGAAAATGTAGATGCCCATGGAAGCGAGCGTGGACTTGGGCTGCTTGGGCTTCTCCTCAAACTCATAGATCGTGCCGTCCGGCTTGCAGTTCATGATGCCGAAGCGGGAGGCCTCTGCAAGCGGCACGTCGAGCACGGCGATGGTCGCGTCCGCGCCGGTCTCCTTGTGCTGCTGCAGCATCTTGTTATAATTCATCTTGTAGATATGGTCGCCCGACAGGATGAGCACATATTCCGGATCATACTCGTCGATAAACGCGATGTTCTGGAAAATCGCGTTGGCCGTGCCCTTATACCACTCAGAGGTCTTGCCCTTCTGGTACGGCGGCAGGACGTATACGCCGCCGCGCAGGCGGTCAAGGTCCCACGTCTGGCCCGAGCCGATGTAGGCGTTAAGCACGTGCGGCTCATACTGGGTGAGCACGCCGACCGTGTCGATGCCGGAGTTGACGCAGTTGGACAGCGGGAAGTCAATGATGCGGTATTTGCCGCCGAACGGCACCGCGGGCTTTGCAACGTTCTTTGTCAGCACATAGAGGCGGCTGCCCTGGCCGCCCGCGAGCAGCATTGCCACGCATTCTTTTTTCCGATACATGATGAACTCTCCTTTTTACGGTTTACGCATTTATTTCACGCCGGACGGCGTGTCTCCTCATGATTCTTCTTTGGCGCTGTCGTCCGCTTTGACCACCGCCTTTGTCCCGGTTGCAGCCACCGCCTTCTCACCGGTTTTGGCGACGGCTTTCTCGCCCGCTTTGGCTACCGCCTTTGTGCTGGTCTTTGCAACCGCTTTGCTGCCGGCCTTTGCGACCGCCTTAGACGCGGCCTTTGCGGGCGCCTTTGCGCTTTTTGCCTTTTTTGCTTCGGCCGCCTTTTTCGCGGCCTCGATCTCAGCCTTGGTGCGGCGCTTGGCGCGCGGCTTGCCCTTGAAGAACAGCACGCCGAACCGCGGGATCTTGATGCTGATGGACTGCTCCTGCCCGTGCATGGGCTTTTTGCCGTCGGTTTTCACCTTGCCGTTTTCCATGCCGCTGCCGCCGAACTCGGGCCGGTCGGAGGAGAAAATCTCCTCATACGTGCCGGCAAACGGCACGCCGATGCGGTAGCCCGGCTGCTCCTCAGGCGAGAAGTTGACAACAATGATGATATCGCTGCCGTCCTTGGCGATGCGGCGGAAGGCGATGATATTGTTCCGGTTATCCTCATGGCTGATCCACTCGAAACCGCGCCAGTCGGTATCCTGCTCCCACAGCTGCGGGGTTTCCAGATAGAAATGGTTGAGCGCCTTGACGTAGGTCTGCATCTGCTTGTGCGCCGGGTAGTCCAGCAGCATCCAGTCCAGCCCGCGCTGGTACGCCCATTCGGAGAACTGGGCGAATTCGCCGCCCATGAACAGCATCTTCTTGCCCGGATGCGCGGTCATATAGCCGTACAGCGCGCGCAGGCCGCCGAACTGGTTCTCGTACGGGGGCGGCATCTTGCCGATCAGCGAGCACTTGCCGTGCACGACCTCGTCGTGCGAAAGCGGCAGGATATAGTTTTCCGAGAACGCATACATGAACG
>USSI01000020.1 GCA_900557315.1 uncultured Butyricicoccus sp.
TGCCTTGAGTCTCTTTTATCCCATTTTTTGTGGCGGAATTGGTACATTTTTCGCGTGAGGAAAACAAAAGCCGATAGGAACTTACAGTTTGGCCAGTTCCTGCGCGATCAGCTTGTTGATGACCTGCGGGTTGCCCTGGCCCTTGGAGGCCTTCATGCACTGGCCCACAAGGAAGCCTGTGACGTTCTTGCCCGCCTTGAAGTCGTTTACCGCCTTCTCATTCTTCGCAATGACCTCCTGCACGATGGCGAGGATCGCGCCCTCGTCGGACACCTGCTTGAGGCCCATGCGCTCGACGATCGCCTCGACCGTCTCGTCGGTCTCGAACATCGCGGGCAGCACCTTCTTGCCTGCCGCGCCCGAGATCGTGCCGGCTTCGATCAGCTTGACCATATCGACCAGCTTGTCCGCGGTCAGCTTGGTATCCTGCAGTTCCACACCCTTATCGTTCAGGTATTTGGAAATGTCGGACAGGATCCAGTTGGCAGCCGCCTTGGGCTTGACCGACTTTGCCGCCGCGTCAAGCAGTTCCGCCTTGGCAAAGCTGTCAGAGATCAGACGCGCCTCCATCGGGGTCATGCCATACTCATTCAGGTAGCGCTCATAGCGCGAGATCGGCAGTTCGGGAATCTCGCCCTCGATCTTATGCATCCATTCGTCGTCGATCTCGACCGCAATCAGGTCCGGGTCCGGGAAGTAACGATAATCCTGCGCGTCCTCCTTGGTGCGCATGACCGTGTTCTTAAGCTTGACGTCGTCCCAGCGGCGGGTCTCCTGCTGGATTTCGCCGCCGTTCTCCAGCACCTCGATCTGGCGGGCGACCTCATAATCAATCGCGCGCACCGCGCCCGAAAACGTATTGATGTTCTTCATCTCCACACGGGTACCCAGCTCCTCCGAACCTTCCGGACGGATGGAGACGTTGACGTCGCAGCGGATCGAACCTTCCTCCATCTTGCAGTCGCAGATATCGAGGTAGGACAGCGTGGTCTTAATCATTTCAAGGAATTCCTTGGCCTCGGCCGAGGAATGCAGGTCGGGCTTGGTGACCATCTCGATCAGCGGCACGCCGCAGCGGTTAAAGTCTACGACCGTACCGTCGATCTCGTCGTGCAGCAGCTTGCCCGCGTCCTCCTCAAAGTGAATGCGCTCGAGGCGGCAGGACTTCTTCTCGCCGTCAACGTAGAAGAATACCTCGCCGTTCTCGCAGATCGGGACATCGAACTGGGAAATCTGGTACGCCTTGGGCAGGTCGGGATAAAAGTAGTTCTTACGGTCCGCCTTGCACAGACGGTTGACCGTGCAGCCGGTGGCAAGGCCCATCTTGGCCGCATAGTGGACAACCTGCTTGTTGAGCACAGGCAGTGCGCCCGGCATACCGGTGCAGACCGGGCAGGTGTGGGTATTGATCGGCGCGCCGAACGAAGTCGAGCACGAGCAGTAAATCTTGCTCTTGGTGGACAGCTCCGCATGCACCTCGAGGCCGATGACAGGTTGATATTTCATTTGTCGATTCCTCCCTTACAGTGCCGCGATGATGTTTTTCAGGCCGGAAGCCTGCTCAAAGGCAAGGCCGGCGTTCAGCAGCTTCTGCTCGCCGAAGCGCGGGCCGATCAGCTGCATGCCGATGGGCATCTTATTCCCGTCAAAGCCGCAGGGCTGCACAAGGCCCGGCAGGCCCGCGATATTGACCGACACCGTGCAGATATCGCCCGCATACATCTCCAGCGGGTTGGTGGTCTTGGAGCCGATCTCGTACGCCGTGGTCGGCGCAACCGGGGTCAGGATGACGTCGCACTTGTCAAACGCGTTGGCAAACTCCTCACGGATTTTGCGCTGCGCAGCGCGCGCCTTCTTGTAGTATGCATCGTAGTAGCCCGAGGACAATACATAGGTGCCCAGCATGATGCGGCGCTGCACCTCCGCGCCAAAGCCCTCGGAGCGGGACTTGGTGTAGAGCGCGATCACGTCATCACCCGCGTTCGGGGTGCGGTAGCCGTACTTGACGCCGTCAAAGCGCGCCAGATTGGAGGACGCCTCGGCAGACGACAGGATGTAGTAAACCGGCAGCGCGTACTCAACGAGCGGCAGCGAAATTTCAAATACTTCCGCGCCGAGGTTTTTGTAAGTTTCAGCAGCTGCGAGCACATTGTTCCGGACTTCGTCCGAAATACCGGCGCCAAAGTACTCCTTCGGCAGGCCGATCTTCATGCCCTTGATATCCGCGTTCAGGTTTGCGCGCACCGACCCTTCGAACGGGGTCTTGACCGAGGTCGAGTCGTGCAGCGGGTCATGGCCGGTGATGGCGTCGAGCAGCATCGCCGCATCTTCGACCGAGCGGCCGAACGGGCCGATCTGGTCGAGCGAGGACGCGAACGCGATCAGGCCGTAACGGGATACCGCGCCGTAGGTCGGCTTGAGGCCGACCACGCCGCAGAACGACGCGGGCTGGCGGATCGAGCCGCCGGTGTCCGAGCCGAGCGCGAGCGGCACCTCACCCGCCGCAACGACTGCCGCCGAGCCGCCAGACGAGCCGCCCGGGACACGGTTCAGGCCGTGCGGGTTGTGGGTCGGGTGCACAGCCGAGTTTTCACAGGAAGAACCCATCGCAAACTCATCCATATTCGCCTTGCCGGTCACGACCATGTCGTGTGCGGCGAGCTTTTCCATGACCGTCGCGTTGTACGGCGGCTTGAAATTGTACAGCATTTTGGACGCGCAGGTAGTCAGCGTGCCCTTTGTGCAGATGTTGTCCTTGATGGCGACCGGGATGCCTGCGAGCGCGGACAGTTCTTCGCCTGCGGCGCGCTTTTTGTCCACGGCCTCAGCCTGCTGGAGCGCAGACTCCTCTGCCAGGGTCACATACCCCTGTACCTTGTCCTCGACCGCGCTCGTGCGGGCGAATACGTCCTTCGCCAGTTCAACCGCGGAGATTTCCTTTTTGGCGAGCAGTTCGGACAGCTCGGCCGCTGTTTTTTCATAAAGTGCCATAGTTCCGTCCTCCCTTTTACTCGACCACGCGCGGTACGGCTACGCCGCCCGCCTGAAAGTCCGGCGCGTTGGGCTCAATGAGCTCGTCCGGCGTGTATTCCTGAATGACCACGTCCTCGTGGAACGCATTCTTGCGCTCGGTGTTGATGACGTCGGTGATGTCGCCAAGGTCAAGCTCTGCGAGCTTGTCCACCATGCCGACAATGCCCTGCATGTCGTCCGCCAGACGGTCGAAAATGCCGCCCGTCGAATCCAGACGCGCAAGGGACGCGATGTGCTCAATTTCTTTTCGCGAAATTGCCATGTCAAAGTTCCTCCTGCTGTATCATATTTTTGAATTCTTCCTCTGTTAAGACCGGGATGCCGAGCTCCGCCGCTTTTTGCAGCTTGCTTCCGGCGTTTTCCCCGGCCACCACATAGCTTGTCTTTTTGGAGACCGAGCCCGCCGCCTTGCCGCCGAGGCTTTCGATCAGGTCGTTGATCTCCTTTCGGGTGTAGAGCGTCAGGCTGCCGGTCGCGACGATGGTCTTGCCCGCGAGCAGGTCGCTCTTCGCGGTCTTTTCCCCGATGAAGTTGACGCCCGCCGCGCGTAGTTTTTCGATCAGCTCTTTGGACTGGTCGAGCGCACGCCATGCGGCAATGCTTTCCGCCGTGGTCTGGCCGATGTCGCGGATCTCGGTCATCTCCTCGACCGGGGCCGCAAGCAGCGCGTCCAGGCTCCCGAAATGGTTGCTGAGAATCTTGCCCGCCTTCTGGCCGACGTGCCTTATGCCGAAGGCAAACAGCAGCCGCGACAGGTCGCGGGTCTTGCTCGCCTCAATGCCGCGGATCAGGTTGTTCGCCCAGGTGTCCACCTTTTTGCCGAGCGGCAGCAGCTGCTCGGCCGTCAGGCCGTACAGGTCTGCGGCGGACTTCACCAGCCCTGCGTCGATCAGCTTTTGCAGGTTGCCCTCGCCGCAGCCGTCGATATCCATCGCGTCGCGCGAGGCAAAGTGCATCAGGTTGCGCAGCAGCTGCGCCGGGCAGGCCGCGCCCGTGCAGCGGATCGCGGCTTCCTCCTCGTCGTCGAACACCGGCGCGCCGCATACCGGGCAGAACTTGGGCATTTCGTAGGGCTGCGCGTCCGCCGGACGCTTGTCCATGTCCACGCCAATGATCTCCGGGATGATCTCGCCCGCCTTGCGTACGGATACCGTGTCGCCTACGCGCACGTCCAGCTGGCGGATAAAATCGCGGTTGTGCAGCGTCGCACGGGAAACGGTCGTACCCGCAAGCCGCACCGGCTCAAGCACCGCGTTAGGCGTTAAAACGCCCGTACGGCCGACCGATATGATAATATCTTTCAAAAGCGTCTGCTTGACCTCGGGCGGATATTTGTACGCCGCCGCCCAGCGTGGGAATTTGGCTGTCGAGCCGAGCGTTTCGCGCTGCGCAAACGAATTGACCTTGACGACCGCGCCGTCGATGTCAAAATCCAGCTCGCCGCGCGTTTCGCCCATGTTCTCGATCTCGCGCTGCACGTCCGCCGGGTCGGTATACACCGGATAGCGCGGGCTGACCGGGAAACCGAGCTGCTTCAGGTAATCAAGTGAATCCGTGTGGCTTGTGATCGGCAGCTCGTCCGTGTTCTGGATGTTGAAGCAGAAGATGGACAGTTTGCGCTGCTTGGTGATTTTGCTGTCCTTCTGCCGCAATGAGCCTGCAGCCGCGTTGCGCGGGTTGGCGAGCAGCGGCTTTTCGTGCAGCTCGAGCTCCGCGTTAAGCGCATCGAACACGGATTTTTTCATATACACCTCGCCGCGCACGATAAGGTGCGGCGGTGCATTTTCCAAATGCTGCGGAATATCCTTGACGGTCTTGAGGTTTGCGGTTACGTCCTCGCCGACCTGCCCGTCGCCGCGCGTTGCACCGCGGACGAACGCGCCGTCCACATACTCAAGCGCGACGGAGAGCCCGTCGATCTTGTACTCGACCACATATTCCGCCTGCCCCACCGTGCCCTCAACGCGGCTGTAGAACTCGGAAAGCTCATCAAACGAGAACACATCCTGAAGGCTTTCGAGCGGATACGCGTGCGTCACCTTGGAAAACCGGCCGGACGCCGTGCCGCCGACGCGCTGGGTCGGGGAATCCGCGTCCGCGTATTCCGGATGCGCCGCCTCGAGTGCGCGCAGTTCGCGCTGCATCATGTCGTACTCGTAATCCGAAATCTCGGGCGCGTCCTGATTATAATATTTATCGTTGTGATACCGCAGCGCTTCACGCAAAGCGGTGATCTGTTCGAGCGCGTCCATGCAAACATCCCTTCTAAAATCCAATACAGAATATAGTATACCAAATTTTGCGCGGTTTCGAAAGTATTATTTTCCGTTTTCCGATGAATTATCATATGGCTGCACGGCGCCGCTGCTGTAATCGCTGATCTGCCCCAGCAGCCCCGAGCCCAAATCGTCAATATAGGTATACCGTTCAGGCACTGTGCCGACAATCACCGTATCGGTCACCGGGTAGCTGCTGACGATTTCGCGGTCCTCCCCGCCAAACGGCGTCAGGATGCGGAAGCCCGCATGGATTTCGATAATGATGTTATGCCGTGTCTGATTGATGCCCGCCGCAGAAAACGCGCTGACGAACTCCGCCTCCATCTGGGTCAGTCCCGCCATGCCAATGTCTACGACCGGGCCCATGCCGCTGAAAAAGCTGGGGGCAAATACCGAGCCGAGCGGCACCTCAATCGTGGTCTGCTCCAGGTCCTCCAGGCGGTCGAACAGGCCGTTGACCAGTCTGGCCTTGATCTGCCCGATCGCGATCACATCTGTCCGCAGTGCAGTCACATGGTTTTCTCCATCACGCTCGAGGATCACCATATTTTCGTAGGTTTCCGGGTCGGAGAATACCTCGTCCTGCATCAGGTTGTTGATTTCCTGGATCGCGCTGTCCTCGCACACGTTCGCGGCATACTCCATAAACACGCGATGCATCTGGCGGGATACCGCAAACCCTGACACACTGAGCAGGCCAAGCAGCAAAAGGAGCAGGACGCGCCTTCCCTTTTTTCGATATCTCCTGCGCCGCCGCATCCGTCCGCCCCCTTTTGGGCAAGTATACGCGGCGAAGGAATAAAAAAGAAGCACCCTTTCGGATGCTTCTTTGCATTTTGCAGAAACAGGCAGGTAAGGATTATTCCTCGTCGTAATCGTCGTCCGCTACGAGCAGCGCACGGATGGACAGGGAAACCTTCTTCTTCTCATCGTTGATGTCGATGATCTTGGCCTCAACCTGCTGGCCAACCTCGAGGACATCCTCGGGCTTGGCAATGCGGTGATCCGCAATCTGGGAGATATGGATCAGGCCGTCCACGCCCGGAACGATTTCAGCAAACGCGCCGAAGGGCATGAACTTGAGGATCTTAACCTCAGCAACATCGCCCACGCCGTACTTGGACTTGAATACGTTCCACGGGTTGTCCTCCTCGCGCTTGTAGCCGAGGGAAATCTTTCTGTTTTCCTTGTCAAGGCCGATGACAAACACCTTGACCTTGTCGCCAACATTGACAACCTCGGACGGGTGCTTGATGCGGCCCCAGGACAGCTCGGAGATATGGACCATGCCGTCCACGCCGCCGATGTCAACAAACGCGCCGTAGGAAGTCAGGGACTTGACCGTGCCTTCGTACTCGTTGCCAACCTCGATGGTGCTCCAGATCTGCTCAGCGGCAGCCTTGCGGGCCTCCTGCTGGATCTGGCGGATCGAGCCGACCACGCGCTTGCGCTGGCGGTTGATCTCGGTGATATAGAAGGACTGCTTGGTCTTAACCAGCTGGCTCATCGGCTGATCCTTCGGGACGCCGGTCTGGCTGGCCGGGATGAACACGCGCACGCCAAACGCGGTCGCGACAACGCCGCCGCGGTTCTCCTCGACGATCGTGCCTTCCACAACGGTATGCTCCTCGTAAGCCTTCTCGACGGTCTCCCAGCCCTTGAGCTGGTCAACGCGCTTCTTGGACAGGGTAACCGTGCCTTCGCCGTCGTTGACACGCACAACAACAGCCTCGATCTCATCGCCCGGATGCACGTTCGCCGCTACATCATAGTTCGGGTCGTCCGAAAGCTCGCCGAGCGGGATATACGCAGTGTGCTTGACGCCAAGGTCAACCTGTACGTCGGTCGTGGACACTGCGACAACGGTGCCGGTGACTTTCTCTCCTGTATTTAAAGTTTTGAAGGACTCTTCGAGCATCGCCGCAAAGTCCTCACCATTTTCAATCTTGGTTTCTTCGCTCATCATGTTACTGACCTCCTTAATTATCCATGCCGGTGTCGAAGCCCCTGCTGTGATCCCGACGCGCCCATCCCGGCAGAGCTCCTGCGTAGTAAGCTCTGTGGCGTCCTCGATATAAAGCACATTGCTGCACAGCGACCGGCTGATTTCATACAGCCGCTTGGTGTTGGAACTTTTTTTGTCCCCAATAACGATCATTTGATCCGACGCACCGGCAAGCAGACGAGCCTCCGACTGACGCTCATCCGTCGCTTTACATATTGTATCAAAAATTTTGAGGTTTGTACACCTTTTTTTTAGGATAGACACAGAAATATTCCAGATCGCCCGGTTTACCGTGGTCTGGGCAACAAGGGAGACTGGCCGCGCGGCGTTCTCCGGCCGGCCGGCGAAGGCCCGCGCCTGCTCCTCTCCGTCGAGCACTACCGACTCGCCGCACCAGCCCTGGATGCCCACAACCTCGGGGTGGCCGGCGCTGCCGAGTATCACAACCAGGCGCCCCGCGCGGCTTTCCTCGTCCGCAATCCGGTGGATTTTCTGCACAAAGGGGCAGGTTGCATCGTAAACCTCACAGTTTTTTTCCGCCAGCGTCCGGTAAACCGCGCGCGGTACGCCGTGCGCGCGGATGAGCACCCGCGCCCCGTCCGGTATCTCCTCCAGCGTCTGGGCGGTGCGCACGCCGCATTTTTCCAGCCGCCGGATTTCATGCATGTTGTGAATGATCTCCCCGTACGCGTAGATCGTACCGTTTTCACCCGCCTGCCGCTCGGCCAGCTCGACCGCACGGCGCACGCCGAAGCAGAAGCCGGCGGTTTTTGCTACCGTAACGCTCATACCTGCTCCTTCAGCTCGTAGATATGGGCCAGGATATCATCCGCAATCACGCCATAATCCTTTTCTTTCGGATCAGGGGAAAAGGGCTTGCCAATCACAACCGTCGCTTTGCAGCGGAAACGCTTGTTTTCCGTGATGTACATAGGCAGGATCGGCGCGCGGGTCTTGACTGCCAGCATCGCAGCCCCCTTTTTGGTTTCGCCCTCTGCCGCGCCGCGCGTACCCTGCGGGAAAATAATCAGCTTCTGTCCCTCGCGCACACAGCCCAGCGCAGTCTTGATTGCCGTGATATCCGCACCCTCGCGGTCGATCGGGAACGCGCCGAGCGCGGCGATCAGCCAGGAAAACACTTTATTTTTGAAAAGTTCCTTTTTCGCCATCAGGCGCAGCGGCATACGGTGTCCCAGTGCGACCGCCGCAAACGGCGGGTCGGACAGCTGCACATGGTTCGGGCAGACGACGCAGCCGCCCGCCGGGATATTCTCCCGCCCGATCACTTTGTATCCGAAGTAAATGTGGAAGGCCAGCGCCACAAACGGCACCGCGATCCACTGGAACCAGCGATGGAATTTTACTTTCATTTGTTTAGTCCTCTGTCTTTTTCCGAATGATTTGCAGCACGGCATCTATGCTCTCTTCCAGCGTCATATCGCTCGTATCAAGCAGCACGGCGTCCTCTGCCTGACGCAAAGGCGCGACCGCGCGCGTCATATCCTGCCGGTCACGCTCTACAATGTCATGCAGCACGCTCTCGCGCGTCACCTGCTGCCCCTTTTCGCACAGCTCAAGGAAACGGCGCTCCGCACGGGTCTCCGCCGAAGCGGTCAGGAATATTTTTACCGGCGCATCCGGCAGGATGACCGTACCGATGTCGCGGCCGTCCATCAGGATGTTGCCTTTTTTCGCCATGTCGCGCTGGGTATTGAGCAGGAACTGCCGCACCTCCGGCACCGCCGACACCTTGGAGGCATAGTACGCGATTTCCGGTGTACGGATTGCGTCCGATACATCCTCCCCGCCTAACAGCACATGCTGCGCGCCGTCCTGATAGGCCAGCTGGATTGCAATATCCGGCAGCACGGAGACAATACCCGCCGCATCCTCCCCGGAAATCCCTTTGCGGCATACTGCAAGGCCAATGGCGCGGTACATCGCGCCCGTGTCCACATAGACATAGCCCAGGCGCGCCGCAGCCGCGCGCGCAACCGTGGATTTGCCCGCACCGGACGGTCCGTCTATGGCAACTGAAATATATCCCATTATGTTTCCTCCTGCCGCGCAGCCGACAATCCGGCAAGCCTGCCGGTTGACCACGCGATCTGTAAATTGAAGCCGCCTGTATAGGCGTCCACGTCGAGCACCTCGCCCGCGAAATACAGCCCTTCCACCTTCTTTGACTCCATGGTTTTGGGGCTGACCTCCTTGACCGACACGCCGCCCGTGGTAACGATCGCCTCCGCGATCGGACGCTTGCCCGATACCACAACCAGAAAATGCTTGAGCGTATGCAGCAGCGACGCGCGCTGCGCTTTGGTGATTCCGTTGACCTTGGCACGCGGGTCGATCCCGGAGATGCGGATGACCTCAGGGATGATCTTGCGCGGCAGCAGTTCGCCCAGCGCGTTGATAAAATCGCTGTTCTTGTGCTGATCGAAGTCGGAAAGCAGGCGTTTGTCCAGCGTTTTTTCGTCCAGAGCGGGTTTGAGGTCGATTTCGATATGGTACCCCTTGCTGCCGAAGTGCCGCATATGCGCGGACGCGGACAGGATAAGCGGCCCGGACAGCCCGAAGTGCGTGAACAGCATTTCGCCGAAGTCCGACCATATTTTTTGTTATCCTCGAAAACCGTCACCTGCACATTGCGCAGGCTCAGGCCCATCAGCTCCTCACAGCCGCCCGGGGTCACGAGCGGCACCAGCGACGGATTGGGCGGCACGACCGTATGCCCTGCCGCCTTGGCGAAGCGATAGCCGTCCCCGGTCGAGCCGGTCTGCGGATAGGATGCACCGCCGGTGGCGACGATCACACGGTCTGCCGGATACAGCCGGCCGCCGGCATATACGCCAACCGCCCGGCCGTCCTGTATCTCCAGCTGTCCAACCGTCCCCTGTATGATTTTAACACCGCTGCGTTTGACCCATGTAAAAAGCGCGTCAATTATGTCCGAAGATTTATCCGAAACCGGGAACACGCGGTTTCCCCGCTCGGTCTTGAGCAGCACGCCGTGCGCCTCAAAGAACGTCATCACGTCCGCCGGCGAAAAGCAGCCCAGCGCGGAATACAGAAAGCGTGGGTTCACCGGCACATTCTGCAAAACCGTCGCCGTGTCGCAGTTATTGCACACGTTGCAGCGGCCTTTGCCCGTGATAAACAGCTTGCGGCCGACCTTTTCATTTGTTTCAAACAGCGTGACGCACGCGCCGTTTTCCGCTGCGGTACCCGCCGCCATCAACCCTGCTGCGCCGCCGCCGATTACAATGATATTCAACGGGCATCGTCCTCCGGTTTTTCATATACGTCATATTCTTCCCAGATGCGTTCCAGCTTATTGAAGGTGTGCTCGATCTCGTCCCGACGGCTCATGCCCGCCGCGACGATCAGCGCGTTGATGACCGACAGCGGCGCGACAAGTGAATCGACAAAGCTTGCCATATCGCTGCGCGCCAATAGCAGATGGTCGGCCACGCGCGCCAGCGGCGACAGATGGGAATCGGTCAGCGCGATCACGCGCGCGCCGCGGTCGCGTGCATACTGCATCGCGCTGAGCGTGCGTTTGGAGTAGCGCGGGAAGCTGACGCCGACCAGCACGTCCCCCGGCCCGATGCGCAGCACCTGCTCAAAAATCTCACTGGCGCTGTTGGTGCGCACCAGCGTCACATTATCAAACAAAAGGTTGAAGTAAAACCCTAAGAAATTGGACAATGCGCTCGAAGAACGCACGCCAAGAATGTAAATGCGTCTTGCACTGGTCAGGGCATCGACCGCGCCCTGAAACGCTTCCCGGTCAATTTCATCCAGCGTCATACGGATCATGTCCATATCCGCGTGCAGCACGGTTTGCAGCACATCGCGGCCGCCCATGCGGTCGCTCGACACCTCCATGCGCTGCACCGAGGTCAGTTTGTTGCGGATCATCTCCTGCAATGCGCGCTGCAGATGCGGGTAGCCGTCATAGCCCAGCTCGGTCGCAAAGCGTACCACCGTGGACTCGCTCACACCGACCGTCTGTCCCAGCCTGCTCGCGGTCATAAACGCCGCTTTATCATAATGCTCCAAAATAAACCGCGCGATCTGCTTCTGCCCCTTGGAAAAGCCGGGCAGGTCGCTCTGGATTTTGCTGATTAGATCATTCATTTCCTGTCTCTCCTGCAAACATACCTGCATTTTGCCTTTCTATTGTAAGCGGTTTTGCAGAATAATGCAAGATGTTTTGCATCAATCCTGCAAATTTGCAGCGTTTCTCTGCAGGTAGGCAAGTTCCGCGTCCGTCAGTTCGCGCCATGCGCCGGATTTCAGTTTCGGGTCGAGCGGAAGCTCTCCAATCGCCACTCGCTTGAGCCGCCGCACTTCCAGCCCACACTGTTCGCACATTTTTCGGATCTGGCGGTTGCGCCCCTCATGGATGGTCAGGCGCAGTTTGGCGCTCTGTCCGTCCTGCTCCAAAATGACCACGTCCGCCGGGCGGATTGCATATCCGTCGATCGTCATCGGCTCGGACAGGCGCGGGATATTGTCCAGCCGCCCGCGCACGCACACCTCGTAATGCTTTTCCACCTCGTGCCGCGGATGGGTCAGCGCGTTTACCAGCTCGCCGTCATTGGTGAGCAGCAGCAGGCCCTCGGAGTTATAGTCCAGCCGCCCGACCGGCACAACGCGCGCGCCGCAGCCGCGCACCAGGTCGGCAACGGTTTTGCGGCCGTGCTCGTCCTTAAGCGTGGTCACATAGCCGCGCGGCTTGTACAGCAGCAGATATTTTTTCTCCTCGGACATACCGATCGGCTTGCCGTCGATCTGTATCCGGTCGCGATGGGTATCTGCCCGGTCGCCCAGCGACGCCGGATGGCCGTTGACGGTCACACGGCCATCTGTTATCCATTTTTCCGCCTCGCGGCGCGAGCAAAGCCCCGCCTGCGCGAGTATTTTCTGCAGTCTTTCTTCCAATGTTGTCCTCCCATGCTGTCTATCTGTCACGATTCTCCGAAAATCCGGTCAAGGATACGCTCCGGCAGGCTCTTTTCCTCCGCCGGCAGCAGCGCCGCGCCGCCGTATACGAGCGCGTCGCGTGCGAGCGCCTTGTCCCCAATCCGGTATTCAATCTGCCCTGCGTTCGCGGTCCTTACCACGGGCGCATAACAGATTTTTTCGCCATAGCGCACCGTCTGTATCTTCTCCCGCTCGCCCGGCAGAAGATATGCGGTCACTGTATTCTGCGCAACGAGCGGCACGCTGTCCACATCCCCGCCAAACACACGAAGCGTTGTGATCTCGTCGCCTGCTTCATGCAGGGTGACCTCCTCGTATTGGGCAAAGCCCGCGTCAAGCATTGCCATGTGGTCGTTCCAGTCGTCAGGGTCGTTGAGCGTAACCGCAATCAGCGTGCGCCCGTTGCGCTCGGCAGCGGACACCAGGCAGCGCCCCGCCGCGCGGGTATAGCCGGTTTTGACGCCGATCGCCCCGTCGTACATACTCAGCAGGCGGTTATGGTTGCTCAGCGTGCGCTCGCCCACCGTATAGGTCCCGGTCGAGACAATCTGCCGGAACACCGGGTCGCGCAGCGCAGCGGCGGTGATCTCTGCCAGCTCACGCGCGGTGGTATAATGCGTATCACTGGGCAGGCCGTTCGGATTGTCAAAATGCGTGTCGGTCAGCCC
>USSI01000021.1 GCA_900557315.1 uncultured Butyricicoccus sp.
TCGCGGCGCGCGAACTGACGGCTTACGCCTGCCGGGTGGACAAGAACCAGACCGCCGAATGGGGCCACATCTATCTGGACGACGCGACGGTGGACTATGCGCACCTGCTGTGCGACCGCTGTCTGTACGGCGAGCCGCTCGCTTACATCCTGGGGGAGTGGGACTTTTACGGCCTGACCTTCCAGGTGGACAAATCCGTGCTCATCCCGCGCGCGGACACCGAGCGCCTGTGCGAACTGGTCATCGAACAGGCGCGGCAGAAGGTATCGCCGCGCATCCTTGACCTGTGCTGCGGCTCGGGCTGCATCGGCATTGCCGCGGCGCACGAGGTGGAGGACGCCCGCGTGACAGCGGTGGACGTTTCGGACGGCGCGCTTCGCGTCACGCGGGAGAACGCGCGCCGCCTGGGCGTGCAGAGCCGCTTTGTGGCGCTCCGGGCGGATGTGCTCGAGGACCCGCCGGGCGGCATGGGGGAATACGACATTTTGGTGTCCAACCCGCCCTATGTCACCCGCAGGGAGATGCAGGAGCTGGATAAAAGCGTTTCCGAGTTCGAGCCGCACGAGGCGCTGTACGGCGGCCCGGACGGGCTGGATTTTTACCGCGCGATCTGCGCAAAGTGGCGGACGCTGCTTGTGCCGGGCGGGGCGGCGCTGTTCGAGTGCGGCTGGAAGCAGGCGGCCGACGTCGCCGCCATCATGGAAGAGAACCATTTCACCGGCATCGGCATCACCGAGGACCTTTCCGGCGTGCCGCGCATTGTGTACGGCTGCCGCGCGGCGGCGGAGCAAGGCGACATATGAGCGAAAAGACAGAAAAATAAAGCAGGAAAAACATCGAACAAATTTTCGATTTTTCTTGCTTTTATTTTTTGCCACTGGTATAATGGGAACAGGAATTCACAAACTTGCAGGAGGCTACTCATGGCAACCAAAAAACAGTTGGAACCGGTCGCGCCCGCGGCCGATAAAAAGAAGGCGCTCGAGGCCGCGCTCGGCCAGATCGAAAAGCAGTTCGGCAAAGGTTCGGTCATGCGCCTCGGCGAAAATGCCGGCATGAATGTGGACCATATCCCGACCGGCTCGATCGGGCTTGACCTTGCGCTGGGGATCGGCGGCCTGCCGCGCGGCCGTATTGTGGAGATTTACGGGCCGGAATCCTCCGGTAAGACAACGGTAGCCCTGCATTGTGTCGCGGAAGCGCAGAAGATGGGCGGCACTGCCGCCTTCATTGATGCGGAGCACGCGCTCGACCCGGTTTATGCCAAGGCGCTCGGCGTGGATATCGACAGCCTGCTGGTCTCCCAGCCGGACACCGGCGAGCAGGGACTGGACATTGCAGAGGCGCTCGTGCGCTCGGGCGCGATCGACATTGTGGTCATCGACTCGGTTGCCGCGCTCACCCCGCGCGCGGAAATCGAGGGCGAGATGGGCGATTCGTTCGTCGGCCTGCACGCCCGCATGATGAGCCAGGCCATGCGTAAGCTGGCGGGTTCGATCTCCAAGTCCAACTGCGTGGCGATCTTCATCAACCAGCTGCGTGAGAAGGTCGGCGTGATCTACGGCAGCCCCGAGGTGACGACCGGCGGCCGCGCGCTCAAATTCTATGCGTCCGTGCGTCTGGATGTGCGCCGCATGGAGCACCTGAAGAACGGCACGGAATTGATCGGCAGCCACACCCGCGTCAAGGTGGTCAAGAATAAGGTAGCGCCCCCGTTCAAAGAGGCCGAGTTCGACATTATGTACGGCGAGGGCATTTCGCGCACGAGCGAGCTGGTCGATCTGGGCGTGAAATACGGCATTGTGAACAAGTCGGGCGCATGGTTCTCGATGGGTGAAACCCGCCTCGGACAGGGCCGCGACGCTGCCAAGCAGTATTTCAAGGACCATCCGGATATCGCGGACGACGTACAGAAGCAGATCATGGAGAAGGTCGAGGAAGAGCGCCGCAAGGCGCATCAGGCGCCCGCTGTAAAGGCGGAGCCGGCGGCCGCGCCCGCAGCAAAGCCTGCCGCCCCCCGGTCGGGTTCCGCGCGCGTGGTTTCGATCGACGCGGACGATTTTGACGACCTCGACGAAGAATGAGCGGGGATAAATACCGTGCGGCGCTCGATGCGGCGGCAAAGCAGCTGTCTTACCGTGCGCTGAGCGCAAAAATGCTGCGGGACAAGCTGCTGGACAAGGGCCACGACGAGGAAGCGGCGGACTACGCGCTCGCGTGGCTGGCCGAGCGCAGGCTGCTGGACGACGCGGCCTATGCGGAAAGCGTGGTGCGCAGCTGCGCGCGCAAGGGCTACGGCGCAATGCGCATCCGGCAGGAGCTCACCCGCCGCGGCGTGGACCGCGAGACGGCCGAGGCGGCGATGCAGGGCTTTTCGCCCGACCGGGCGCAGCTGTGCGCCCTGCTGGACAAGCGCCTGCGCGGGGATGTGTCCGACAGGAAGGAGATCGACAAGGCGGTCGCGTTTTTACAGCGGCGCGGGTTTTCCTGGGGGGATATCCGCGACGCGCTGGCCGAGTACGGGCGCAGCCTGCCTGAGGAATGGGAATGACCGCGCGATAGAAGCGCAATGCATAAAGGGCAAGCCAACAGGGGCGTGCCAACGAAAGGGGGAGGCCGGGATGCGTTCCGTATGCCGCCGGCTCTGTGCCATGCTGCTGGTATCCATCGTTTTGCCCGGTGCGGCCCGCATTTTCGCCCCGCCACGTCCGACGCGGGTCTACACGGTGCAGGATATCTGGCCGGAGCAGGTAAAATGCCTTACGGTGCAAATCTTTAACGACTATCCGCACGTTTACACCGACCCGGCGCTGATCGAGGAGGTGTACGGCCTGCTGGACGATATGACGTTCGTGGAGGACACGCGCGCCTCCTGCCCGCTCCCCTCGATTCTTCATGTGGTCTGGGAGGGGAACCGGTATTTCAAGCCGAACTACGGTCCGGCAAACGACAGCATCCACCTTGCGTTCAACTGGGATGAGCGTGTCTTTGACATTGGCCTGCCCATCGGGGAAATGGAGAGCGGCACGGCCTATATGCGCTTCGGCAAGGATGACAGCGCGCCCGGCAGCGCCATCGACCTGGTCCCGGCAGGCGGTGACACGGCCGCGCTGATCGAGGCGCTTTCCGCCCTGAAGGATGCCAATGAAGACAAGAATATCTACCATGAGACATAGATCCGGAGCCTGCTGTGTAAAACGGCGGGCTTTTTCTTGCATATTTACCCGGCATGGGCTATCATAATAGGGAACAGAAAATAGACCTGAAAGGAAGGATTTCCATGCAGACAAGCAAAATCCCGGCGCGCGCCGACGTGCCGGCGCAGGACAAATGGGCCATCCACGACCTGTTCGCCACGGACGGGGACTGGCGGGCGGCGCTGGCGGATGCAAAGGGGTTTATCCCGCGCGTCGCGGCGTACCGCGGCAGGCTGAGCGAGAGCGGCGAAACGCTGCTCGATTTTTTCCGCCTGGACGACGAGATTAGCCTCGCCTTTGACGCGCTCGTGCATTACGCCCAACGCAAAAGCGACGAGGACACCCGCGTCGCCGCGTATCAGGAGATGGTCAGCCAGGTGACCCGCCTCGCGGTCGAACTGCAGTCCACCGCAGCGTTTGAAACGCCCGAGCTGCTTGCAATCGACGACCAGACGCTCGACCGCTTCTATCAGCAGGCGCCTGCGCTGGAAAACTACCGGCTTTGCATTGACCGCGTGCGCCGCCGTAAGGAGCACGTGCTCTCGGACAAGGAAGAAGCGCTGCTCGCCGCGGCGGGCGAGATGTCGGCCAGCCCGGACGACATTTATTCCATGCTCAATGACGCCGACCTCACCTTCCCGGACGCGGCGGACAAGGACGGGAATAAGCACCCGGTCACGCACGGCACTTATATCCCGCTCATGCAGTCCTATGACCGCGTGCTGCGCAAGTCCGCGTTCGACTCGCTCTACTCGGTGTACGGCCAGTTCCGCAACACCGCCGCCGCGACGCTGTCCGCGCAGATGAAGCAGCTGCTGTTCTTTGCGAACGCGCGCAAGTACCCCTCCACGCTCGCCGCCGCGCTGGACGGCACCGAGGTCCCGACCGGGATCTACCACAACCTGATTGACGCGGTACACCGTTCGTTTGCTCCCATGTACCGCTATGTCGGCCTGCGCCGCCGCCTGCTCGGGCTGGACGAACTGCACATGTACGACCTGTACGTCCCCGTGGTCGAGGGCGTGGAGATGAAGTTCACCTTTGAAGAGGCCAAGGAGATTGCGCTGAAGGCGCTTGCGCCGCTCGGTGAGGATTACCTTGCCATCCTGCGCGAGGGCTTCAAGAACGGCTGGATCGACGTGTACGAAAACGAGGGCAAGCGCTCGGGCGCGTACTCCGCAGGCGCGCGCGTGCACCCCTATGTGCTCTTAAACTTCAAGGGCACGCTGGACGACGTGTTTACGCTCGTGCACGAGATGGGCCACGCCATCCACTCCTACCTGTCCAACAAGACCCAGCCGACCGCGTATCAGGACTATGTGATCTTTGTGGCCGAGGTCGCCTCGACCTGCAACGAAGCGCTGCTGATGGAGTACCTGCTGTCTGTCACAACCGACAAAAAGCAGCGCGCGTACCTCATCAACCACTTCCTGGAACAGTTCCGCGGCACGCTGTACCGCCAGACCATGTTCGCGGAATTTGAACTCACCGCCAACGAGATGACCCAGCGCGGCGAGGGCACGACCGCGGAAGCGCTGTGCGCGCTGTACAAGCGGCTGAACGAACAGTATTTCGGCCCGGATATGGTCGTGGACGACGAGATTGCGCTCGAGTGGGCGCGCATCCCGCATTTCTACTATGATTACTATGTTTACCAGTACGCGACCGGCTACGCTGCGGCGATTGCGCTGTCGCGCCGCATCCTGCGCGAGGGCGAGGGCGCGGTCAAGGACTATCTGGGCTTCCTGTCCGGCGGCTGCTCGGCCGACCCGATCACGCTGCTGCGCGGCGCGGGCGTGGATATGGCAAGCCCCGCGCCCATCGAGGACGCAACCAAGCTGTTTGACGAGCTGATTGGCGAGATGGAGGCGCTGCTGGCGTAATGTCCCGTCCCTCTTGCGCGGCGGTGGGTTCCCCCGCTATAATGGACAGCAAAACCACAGGAACGAGGTTTCCCCATGCGTTACTATTTCGCCCCCATGGAGGGCGTGACCGGCGCGGTCTACCGCCGCACGCATCATGAATATTTCCCGGGGATAGACAAATACTTCATGCCCTTTATCACCCCGACCACAAATGAACGCCTGACCCCGCGCCAGAAGCGCGACGTCGCGCCCGAAGCAAACCAGGGCGTGCCGGCGGTGCCGCAGCTGCTGACCAGGACCGCCGCGGATTTTATCTGGGCGGCGAACGCGCTGTTTGATCTGGGCTACAGCGAGGTCAACCTCAACTTGGGCTGCCCCTCCGGCACGGTGACCGCGAAGGGCAAGGGCGCGGGCTTTCTGGGCGACCCGGACGGGCTGGACCGCTTTCTGGACGCGGTGTTCTCCGCGTGCCGGGGCGCGGTTTCGGTCAAGACCCGGCTGGGGATGCGTGACCCGGCGGAGTTCAGCCGCCTGCTGGAGATTTACAACCGCTATCCCATCGCAGAACTGACCATCCACCCGCGCGTGCGGCAGGATTTCTACAAGGGCAGGGTGCGCGAAGCGGATTTCGCCGCGGCGCTGCCGCAGTGCCGTATGCCGGTGTGCTATAACGGCGATGTGGTGAGCGAGGCGGACGCGGCAGCGGTCGGGGCGCGCTATCCCGCCGTGCAGGCCATCATGGTCGGGCGCGGGCTGATCGCCGACCCGTCGCTTGTCACCCGGCTGACGGGCGGCGCGCGGGCGGATAAAAAGACGCTGGAAGCCTTCCACAACGCGCTGTACGAACGCTACTGCGAGGCCTTCGGCGACCGCCGCATTGCCATGCTGCGCATGAAGGAAATCTGGTTCTACCATCTGAACCTGTTTGCGGACAGCGAAAAGCACGGCAAGGCGCTCAAAAAATCCCGTACCGCAGACGAATACGAGCGTGCCGCGGCCGCGGTCTTCCGTGACCTCGACCTGCTCGCGGGCGCCGTACCCGCGTGGTTCCGCCCGGCGTGAAACAGGAGAGGAAAAGGCTTCGGAACATGGATTCCGAAGCCTTTTTGTGTGGTTGAATAAAACGATTCGGTTATTTGCAGGGGCGCGCAATACGCACAAAAAGGCCGCTGCACAAAGCCTCAAATCATCCGCGACAGCGGAATCACCTCATGCGCACATCGTACGCGGCGGCGGCCTACCCGCCGCCGGGCAAGTCCCTGCCCCGCCAGGAACAGCCCCGCCGCGCAGGCCAGCCCTGCCGCCAGCCCTGCGACCGATACCGCGCCCATGTCGGACGCACATGCGAGCAGGAACAGCACCAGCGCCCCTGCCGCCTGCATCAGCTTACCCAATCTTTTTTGCATGGATGAACCCCTCCGTTTCTGGTTTTGATACTGCCAGTATACCCGGATGGCTGTCCCAAAAAACGGACTTCCCCATGCAGTCGGCCTCATATGCAAAAAAAGAACCATCCGCAAGCCTGTGGATGGTTCTTTGCAAAACGGTTTTGGCCTGTCTTAATACGCCCTTTCGACCGCGGCCTGCAGCACCTGCGAAGCCACCGTGCCCGCGACGGACGAGCCGCCGCCGCCGTTCTCGACCAGCACGATGAACGCATACGGGGTCGCCTCGTCGCGCAGAAAGCCGGTGAACCAGGCGTTCGGGGTCTTGCCGTCGCCGACCTCGGCCGTACCCGACTTGGCGCAGATGTCCATGCCCGGGAAACGGTCCTGCCCGTAGGTCTCGATGACGTTGTTGTGCATCATGTCCGCGATGGTGGACGCGGTGCCCTCCTCGATCAGCTTCGCGGACTTGTGCGCAAAGTAGATGCCGGTCGGCAGGCCGAAGGAGGTGGACGAGCTGTGGATCAGCCGCGGCACAGCGGCCCGGCCGCCGTTTGCGATCGCGCCCATGTACTGCATCATGTTGATCGGGCACATGGTGTCCTCGCCCTGTCCGACGCCCGCCCACGCGAGCTGGTTGTCGTTGCCGTCAAAATTGAAGTGGCCCTGCGACGAGCTGATGCCGTCCACGCTGATCGACTCGGTCAGGCCGGCGGCGTCCGCATAGTCCTGCATGGTGCCGCCGCCGAGCTCGACCGCGAGCTGGCCGAACACACCGTTGCACGAGACCGCAAGCGCGTCCTCGATGTTCAGTTCCCCGTGGGCATAGGCGCAGGTGACCGGCGAGCCGCCGATCTCGACCGAACCCGTACACGTCCAGGTGCGGGAGAACAGGTCGGGGAGGTTCTCGATGGCCGCGTTGAGTGTGACCACCTTGAAAATCGAGCCGGGGATCGAGTTGGCCGACAGCAGGCGGTTGACATATACGCCGTCCCACGCGGGGTCGTCCGGGTCGATGGCCGGCGGATCGGCGGGATCAAAGGTCGGGGTGGAAACCATGCACAAAATCTCACCCGTCTTGTAGTTGTATACGCCCACCGTGCCGTTCATGCCGTTCAGCGCCTGATAGGCGATGTTGTTGAGGTACGCGTCGATGGTCAGATAGACATTGTTGCCCGTGCCGAGCGGCGAATACGCGCCGGTCAGGATGTTGTAGCCCGAGAGCTTGTCCGCGAATGCGGTCAGCGCGCCCGCACCGATGTTGCCTGCCGGGTCTCCCACCGCGTGCAGGGTCGCGCGGCGTACGTCGCTGTCCGGATAATAGGTGCGGTTGCCGTTTTCATCCAGCGAGGAGAGCACGTCGCCATCACGGTCGAGGATGGTGCCGCCCTTGAGCACACCCTCGTTGGAATACAGATGGCGGTTGTAGGGGTAGGAAGCCCAGTCGCCGCCGTCCACCACAAAGCGGAAGCAGAAGAAAGCCAGGCCGACGCCGAGCAGGGCCGCAAGGATCAGGCAGAAAATGCCGCGTTTTTCAATTTTCCGCATTTAATCCACCTCCCCGCGCAGCTCGCGGCGGCTGGGCAGCCGGACTGCAAACGAAGCGTTCTGCCGCGTGTCAGTCGCCTTGAGGAAAGCGAGCATGCCCCATGCCGACAGCATGGACGAGCCGCCGTTGGACACGAACGGCAGGGTTACGCCGGTAAACGGCAGGATATCGACTGCGCCGAACACGTTCAGGCAGGTCTGGAACACCAGCAGGCTGGTCGCGGCGCAGGCCGCGATGGTGTAAAAGCTCGAGCGTCCCGCGCGGCAGGCGCGCACCGCGAACACCGCGAGCGTGATGATGCACAGGACGGTCAGCACAGCGATAATCAGGCCCCATTCCTCGCACAGCATACCGAACACGATGTCCGTGTCCGCCGCGGCAAGGCCGGAGAGCCAGCCCTCGCCCGCGCCGACGCCGATCATACCGCCCGAAGCGGCGGCGGTCAGCGTGTGGGTCTGCTGGAAGCCCGCGCCGTACACGTCCTCCCAGATGTGGCCCCAGGAGGAGAAGCGCGCAGCGACGTGCCCCTTGACGGTCAGCAGCACCATGCCGCCCGCAAAGCAGCCCGCGCAGATCAGGCCGAGGGTCGCAAAGTCGCCCGAGCGCAGGTATGCGATGACCAGGAAGGTCACGAAGAACACCAGCGCAGTGCCGAAGTCGTTCTGCAGCGCAAGGCACGCGCCGCAGATGCCGGTCAGGCCGATGAACATCCACAGGTTGCGCTTGTTGAACAGGCGGTCAAGCGTGGCCGCGCCCGCGAAGATGTAGCAGATTTTGGCCAGCTCGGAAGGCTGGAGCGACATGCCGCCCAGACGGATCCAGGCTTTTGCGCCGCCCTCGCTCGATCCGATCAGCAGCGTGATGACCAGCATGGCGACCGCCGCCGCGCCCATGAACCAGCGCACCTTCTGCGCGCGGGCCAGGTCGCGCAGGAAAAAGCCGAGCACGAGGAAGAGCACCAGCCCCATCAGGATGGCGACCAGCTGCTTGGGCAGCTCGTCCGGCACGGTCGAGCCGGTGACGGCGAGCGACAGCGTGCACAGGAAGAACGCAATCGTCTCCATCTCAAAGCCGATGCGCCGGAACGAGCGCATCACGATGAAGTAGCCCCAGCAGATCAGCGTGAATGTCAGGAACGTGAGCGGGATGGTGACGGTCGCCTCGTCGCCCGCGGCGATGATGAGCTGCACCGCAGTCAGCACCTGGAACAGCGTCAGCAGCACGAGCGCGCCCCACATGCCCGCGGGGCGGCCCTCCATGCGGCGCTCGGCCATCTGGCGGCGTTTTTCCTCCGCCGAGATCGGCACAAGCATGGTCGGGATGCCGCCGAAGGAGACCGTGTCGCCGTCCTCGACGACCGCGTACTCGTCCACCGGCAGGTCGTTGACCTTGACGCCGCCCTTGGAGCCGAGGTCATACACGGTCCACGAGCCGTCCTCCTCGCGGATGAGCGCGGCATGCTGGCGGGAAACCGAGGGGTATTCCAGCTGCACGTCGCAGGCAGGCGCGCGGCCGATGATGTTTTCCCAGTGGGTAATGGGCAGGCGCACGCCGTTGGCCATGCCCAGATAGCCCCAGACCTCGTCCGGGTGTTTGACCTTCCACAGCGAGCGGATCGCACCGACCAGGATCATCAGCGCCAGCAGCGGGAACACAAAGCGGATAACAGTTGTGTACCACGCGCCGACGAGGGGATTTTCCGCCAGGAACCCGGTCAGCGCATCCAGAAGGCGCTGTAAAGCGTCGGTCATGTTTGTTTTCCTCCCTCCTATGGGAATCGGTATGAATATAACTTTATTATTATAGCACAACTTGTCAAGAAGCGGGTGAAAGCACCGTGAACATATCTGCTGCTGCGCTGCATTGCCGTCTGCCCGGACTGCCGGGACGCGGCAATGTCCGGAAAACGTGCGGAAATGACAGGCGCCGTTGGTGGATTTCCCTTTGGAAATGGAGTATACTGAAAACCACGGATCAAACAGGGAGGGGAAGTATATGGGTTTGGGGAACAGCCTGTTCGAAGCCCGGAAGAAAAGCGGCATGTCGCAGGAGGAAGTGGCGCAGAAGCTTGGTGTCAGCCGGCAGACGATTTCCAAATGGGAGCTGGACGAAACACTGCCGGATATCCGCCAGTCAAAAAAACTGGCCACACTGTACCATCTGACACTGGATGAACTGATCGACTTTGATGTGGATGTGAAAGCCATCGAAGAGGCGGTCGAGAAAACGGATGAGGAAACACAGAGAAAGGTCAACTGGACGGAACTGTGGGGAAGGAAATACCCGGTGCTGCTCAGCTACCAGGATACCGTGCAGGTGGACGCATATGCAGACCGGCTGAAGGAAATGCTGGAAAGCCTGAAAAGGCAATACGGCTATACCGATCTGGATGCTTTTCTCGTGCTGAAGGATATTCTGGCGCAGCTTTGGAACAGCGGCAAATGACAGGCGCCGGCCGTACGGGGCAGCACACGCGTTTGCCAAAGGAGCGGCGCGGCTCGGACATGCCGGTGCGTCAACCCGAATACAGGCCTTGACAGCAATGCGTGCAAGTGATACACTTAATTTCTAAGACAATATGCGACAAACGAAGTTTGCAGGAAAAAGCCCGCAGGGCTTGCCGAAGGAGCAAAACTCTCAGGCGTCCGGTTTTCCGGATGAGGACTGTAAATGGATGTGGCTCTGGAGAAGGCCTCCCCGCAAAAAGGGAGGGGCTGCCGAAGGTGCAACGCGCGCGGGCAGACGGACGCGCGCCAATCTCTCAGGCAAAAGGACAGAGTTGGAAGGCAGGACAGCAATCCGCACGCGCAGGCGGAGGGCCGCCGCACCGCGGGCGGGCCGTTTTCCCACGCAGCGCGTATTTCCCGGGACGTTACGGATGACAATGACCATGCTTTTTCAGGGCCATGCCGCACATGCGGTGTGGCTTTTTTGTTTGCCGCAAAAGAAAAGGGCAAGGCCGTGCGGCGGATTGCCTGAAAAAAGGGGTATGTAAGAAATGTCAATGGATCAACTGGCTGACCTGGTAAGCAAGGTCAGCGACATCGTGTGGAACAGCGTGCTGCTTTACCTGCTGGTGGGTACGGGCGTCATCTTCACCATCCGTACGCGCTTCGTGCAGGTGCGCAAGTTCGGCGCAGGCTGGAAGCGGCTGTTCGGCAACTTCTCGCTCAACGGCGAAAAGGCGGGCAAGGATGGCATGAGCCCGTTCCAGGCGCTGACCACTGCCATCGCGGCGCAGGTCGGCACGGGAAACATCGCGGGCGCGGCAACCGCGCTGTACTCCGGCGGCCCGGGCGCGATCTTCTGGATGTGGCTGAGTGCGTTCTTCGGCATGTCCACCATTTACGGCGAGGCGGTGCTCGCGCAGAAGTACAAGACTGTGGACAGCGAGGGCCACGTGACCGGCGGCCCGATCTACTACATCAAGGCGCGCTTTACCGGCAAGTTCGGCAAGTTCCTCGCGGGCTTCTTCTCGCTTGCCATCATTTTTGCGCTCGGCTTCACCGGCAATATGGTGCAGGCCAACTCGATCAGCGCATCGTTCAAGACAGCCTTCGGCATCCCGCCGATCGTGATCGGCGTTATCTGCGCCATCATCGCGGCGTTCATCTTCCTCGGCGGCGTGGGCCGCATCGCGGCGGTCACCGAAAAGCTGGTGCCGGTCATGGCCTGCTTCTACATCATCGGCTGCGGCATCATCCTGGTCATCAACCACGCGGCGATCATCCCGGCGTTCCAGTCGATCTTTGTTGCGGCGTTTAAGCCGGACGCCATCCTCGGCGGCGCGGTCGGCATCACCGTGCAGCAGGCGATGCGTTACGGCGTGGCGCGCGGCCTGTTCTCCAACGAGGCCGGCATGGGCTCCACCCCGCACGCGCACGCGCTGGCCAAGGTGGAAAAGCCGCAGGATCAGGGCGAAATCGCAATCGTCTCCGTGTTTATCGACACCTTTATCGTGCTGACGCTGACCGCCATGGTCATCCTGACCTCGGGCCAGCTGCAGGCGGGCGTGCCCGGCGGCCTGCAGGGTACCGAGCTGGCGCAGGCGGCGTTCAACACCACGATGGGTTCGTTCGGCAATATCTTTGTCGCAATCTGCATGCTGTTCTTCGCGTTTTCGACCATCATCGGCTGGTACTTCTTCGGCGAGACCAACGTCAAGGCGCTGTTCGGCAAGAAGGCGACCAAGATTTACGCGGCAATCGTTGTGGTGTGCATCGTGATCGGCTCCGCGCTCAAGGTTGACCTGGTGTGGAACCTGTCCGACCTGTTCAACGCCCTGATGGTATTCCCCAACCTGATTGCGCTGATATTCCTGTCCGGCATTGTGGCCCGGGCGTCGCGCGGCGAGGATATCATGAAAAAGTAAACGTTCGTTTGCAGCGCATCACCCGAGACAAACGAGGACGTGCCGCCCGGCGCGTCCTTTTTTATTGCGGCAGGTGTATTTACATTCCCATGGGGAACAGCTATAATAGAATGATCTTGACGAAAGAGGACGTATTATGCAAAAGCTGCACGGGAAAGACCTGCTGTTTGTGGGCTTTACCCTGTTTTCCATGTTTTTCGGCGCGGGGAACCTGATTTTCCCGCCCTTTCTCGGCGCACAGGCCGGGACAAACGCCTGGTTTGCCTTTCTCGGCTTTGCGCTGAGCGCGATCGGCCTGCCGGTGCTCGGGGTCATCGCCATCGCGCGGGCGGGCGGGCTTTCCACGCTCGCGGGGCGGGTGCATCCGCGCTTTGCGGCGGTGTTCACGCTGCTGTGTTACCTGTCCATCGGCCCGTGCCTCGCCATCCCGCGCACGGCAAGCACCTCGTTTGAGATGTTTGCGCCGGTCATCGGCGGCGGGGCGGCAAAGCAGCTGCTCTATTCGGTGGTGTTTTTTG
>USSI01000022.1 GCA_900557315.1 uncultured Butyricicoccus sp.
TGCGCAGCGCGTGCAGTTATTCGAGCCTCAGGCTGCCAATGTGCGGGGTCAAGGGGCAAGGCCCCTTGCGTTCTCTTGGGGGATCTAAAGGGGGCCATTCTCTCACGTGAGAGAATGGTCCCCTTTGCCGCACCCTGCGCCGCGCAGGGAATCCCATTGCTGCCTTCAGGCAGCAAGAATCTGTAAAGCGCTATTGCTTTAATAGTCTTTTAATTTCTTTCTCTGCGAGCGCAGTGCCCCCCTCGAAATCCACGCAGGGATGATATGCGGATTCCAGCGCGTCGTGCGCTTTCTTGGCATTCGACAGCGCGCCCACAGCCTCATCTAAAAGTGACGCCTCCACGCGGCGGGTGAAGCGCAGCTTCGCCTTCTGCGCGCGCGTGAGCTTCTCCTCCGCCATCGCGTCGAGACGCAGGCGGCGGTAGGGCTTCCCGTCGTACGGGTTGCGCGCGTTCGTTGTGATAAACGCCAGCCCTTTTTCCGGGATCAATACGTGATGGAGCTCCCGCGGCCGGTCTGGATTCGGGCAGGCGATGATGTCGAAATGCTTCGCCTGTGCCGCCTGCACGACGGTCTCAAGCATTTCGTTTCCCAGCCCCGCACTGTCGATGATGGTATAGATGCGCGGGCAGAGGGCTTCGACGGTGTCGAACCGGCAAATCTCGCCCCGATGCGTCACACCGCCCAAAAACGCGCGGTCGACGCGCCCGCTGCCGCCTCCCTCACTGCGCAGCTCGCGTGCGAGGATGCCGTCGGTGCGGCGGCGGAGCTTCGAAAAATCCATCTGCGCGTGCATTGCCACGCGGCGCTCGCTCTCCACCTCGCCCATCGCGCGCAGGATGCGATAGGCGCTGCGGTAGTGTGCGCGATATTCGTCGCTCAGCGCGACGATCTCCGCGCGGCGTGCCTTAGCCGCGTCCACATCGTAGAAGCGTGTCAGATCGACATAGCGTTCGCTCGCGACCGCGTAGGTCGGCTCGAGCACATGCGGGCTGGTACCGTCCACGATAGCAGCGTTTCGGTCCAGAAAGATCGCGCCGTCGAGCGAATCGGGGTCACCCGAGCAGTTGATGTATACGATGCGCTCGCCCGCGCGCTCCATCGCCGCGCCCATGCGGCGCATGAAGGTCGACTTGCCGCAGCCCGGGCCGCCTTTCAGAATCATCAGATCGTCGAGCCGACCGCCCAAAAGCTGGTCATAGAGCGAGAAAAAGCCCTCTTCGCTGTTTGCGCCGAGGAAAAAGTACACCGGTTTCATAAGATCCCTCCCAAAATTGGTGCTTTCTCCATAGCGTATGCGTGCGTGGCTGTCCCCGCTTCCCGCCCTTCCCAAATTTTGTTTGTAAGGCAGCAGCGTTCCGTCATTCAGGAATGAAAAAAGCTCCGTTTGGGATTCCCAAACAGAGCCTTTTTATGTACTTTCTTACGCCGTGAAGATCTTGTCCTCCGCTCTGCGCGTGTAGTCGCGTTCGAGCATCGCGCGGTGCGAGAGGAACGCGGGATCGTCGAAATACTTCGCACCCATCGGGCAGTTGCGCACGCAGGAGTGGCATTTGATGCACACGCCCACGACCTCGGTGACATCATCGGGATTGATCGAGCCCATCGGGCAGAGGGAGGCGCACACGCCGCAGTGGATACACTTGTCGAGGTCGGTCTTGGGCTTCGCCTTCAGAAACACCTTCGGTTCGCCATCGAGGCCCAGCGGGCGGTAATACGGCGCGTCGGCGTCACCGTCGACCGTGACGGGCGCGGGATACTCGGTCATCCGCACGATGCGGCCCACGACCGCCGAGCCGAGCTTTGCAAGCTCCGCCATATCGTCGGAATCGGGTCTGCCGTTGGCAAGCGCGTCGGTAAAGGCGTGGCGGCAGGCAAAGGCGCCCGCGCCGATGGTGTGGAAGCCGTCCCCTTCGAGGCAGGCGCAGAGCTCGGCAAGCGAATTGTCGAAGCTGCGGTTGCCGAACGTCACGACCGGCACGGCCAGCGCGCCGTTTCCGCGGAAGCCGGACTTCACAAAGTCGAGCAGCTTATTTGGAAGCTTTCCCGCATAGGTCGGCATACCGAAGATGACAAGGTCGCCCTCGGCAAACTCATACGCTTCCTCGCGCGCGGCGGGCAGCGTGAAATCGCGTACCTCGAGCGGCACGTCAAAGCTGACGGCAAGCGCGTTGGCAAGCGTGGTGGTCACCTTTCTGGTGTTGCCGGTGGCGCTGAAATAGACTGCGTAAACCTGAGAAACGTTCATGGGAATCGGCCTTCTTTCTTTATTGTTCGGGGCGCTGCCCGGCCTTACAGGGAAAAATCCTCGGACGTGTACTTGTCGTTCAGCGTGGCGGGACGGGGCGGCACACGCTTGAGCGGATCGTAGCAGAAATGGCGGCAGTGGTCGGCAGAGTCGACCACGCCGCGGCGGGAGCAGATGACCTGCCCTTCGTTGATGACAGATCCGCTCTTGCAGTAGGCGCAGTGCTTTTCAATGTCTTTGCGGAACAGATGGAACATGGTCTCCCTCCCCTTTCTTTTACAGGCTGCGGACGACGAGCTTGCCGTCCTCCATCGACGCATGGATCTGCGTGACGGGGTGCTCGTAGGAGTCGATGATCTGCGCGGCCATGACGTCTTCGAGCTCTTTCTGAATGGTGCGGCGCAGATTGCGCGCGCCGTAGGTCGCGGAGTAGGACTTCTTGACGAGGTAGTCCTCAACATCCTCGTCCCACGTAAAGTGCAGGCCCTTGTCCTCAAGGCTCTTTTGCAGCTCATCGAGCATGATGCGGGCGATGCCGGCGAAGTTCTTCTCGTCAAGGCGGTTGAAGCAGATGACCTCGTCCACACGGTTCAGGAATTCGGGGCGCAGGAACTCGCCGAGCGCCTTCATAGCGCGGTCGCGGTTCTGCTCGTTCACCGTGTGGCCGAAGCCGACAGTGCCCTCCTTGCGCTCGCTGCCCGCGTTGGACGTCATCACGATGACGGTGTTTTCAAAGTTGACCTTGCGGCCGTGGGAGTCGGTGATCTCGCCGTCGTCGAGAATTTGCAGCAGGACGTTCATCACGTCGGGATGCGCCTTTTCGATCTCGTCGAAAAGGATGACGGCGTAGGGCTTGCGGCGAATCTTTTCGGTCAGCTGGCCGGCTTCATCATAGCCGACATAGCCCGGGGGCGAGCCGACGATGCGGGAGACCGAGTGCTTTTCCATAAACTCGGACATGTCGAAACGGATCAGCGCATCGGGCGAGTTGAAGAGGTCCTGCGCCAGCTGCTTGACAAGCTCGGTCTTGCCGACACCCGTGGGGCCGACAAAGATGAAGCTCACCGGCTTGTGCTTGGGCGAGATGCCCACGCGGTTGCGGCGTATCGCCGCGGCGACGGCCTCGATGGCCTCATCTTGGCCGACGATGTGTTCTTTTAAGCGCTTGTCAAGCTCGCTCAGACGGCGGAACTCGTCTTCACGGATACGCGAGGCGGGAATCTTCGTCCAGAGCTCGATCACGCGGGCGAGGTTGTCCATCGTGAGCTGCGGGTCACCCTGCGCGCAGAGCGCGTCAAGCTCCTCCTGCGCCTTGATGGTAAGGCTCTTGAGCTCGGCCAGACGCTCAAAGTCGGGTTCTTCTGCGCCCTGCAAAAGCTCGCACTCCTTGTCGTAATCCTCGATCTCGCGGTGCAGCTCCATGCGGCGGTTGATGTTCTTGTCGTGCAGGTTCAGATCCGAGCATGCCTCGTCGATGAGGTCGATGGCCTTGTCGGGCAGGAAACGGTCGGTGATGTAGCGCTCGGATAGCAGCACTGCCTGACGCAGAATGCCCTCGGGAATTTTGACACCGTGAAACTGCTCATAGTAGTGGGCGATGCCCTTCAAAATCTTGAGCGTGTCCTCCATGTTCGGCTCGTTGACCGTGACTGGCTGGAAGCGGCGCTCGAGCGCGGTGTCCTTTTCAATGTGCTTGCGATACTCGGTGAACGTCGTCGCGCCGATGACCTGAATTTCGCCTCGGGAGAGCGCAGGCTTCAAGATGTTGGCGGCGTTCATGCTGCCCTCGGCGTCGCCCGCGCCGACGATGTTGTGCACCTCGTCGATGACAAGGATGACGTTGCCCATCTTGCGGATCTCCTCGATGAGGCCCTTCATGCGGCTCTCGAACTGGCCGCGGAACTGCGTGCCCGCGACGAGCGCGGTCAGGTCGAGCAGGTGCACCTCTTTGTTGCGCATCTTGAACGGGATGCGCCCCTCGTTGATGCGCACCGCAAGGCCCTCGGCCACGGCGGTCTTGCCGACGCCCGGCTCGCCGATCAGGCAGGGGTTGTTCTTCTGGCGGCGGTTCAAAATCTGGATGACGCGGTCGGTTTCGCGGTCGCGGCCGACAATGTGGTCGATGCGGCCCTCGGCGGCCTTGCGCGTCAGGTTTTCGCAGTAGTTGTTCAGATACTTGCGCTTTTTATCGTCGCGCGGGGGCGCCTGCGTGCGCGTGCGCGGCCCCTCGGACGGGCGCAGCGGCGACTGCGGCGGCAGCGGCGAGGAGGGCGCGGGCGGGTTGGCAAGCGGGTCGGTTTCGTGCGGGGCGTCCTCGTCCGAGCCGTCCGAACCCGCGGTGACGAGGTCGTTCAGGTCGGCCAGCGAGCCGATCTCGCCCGAGAGAGCCTCCAGATCGTCCTCGGTGATGCCCATCTGTTCCATGATGTTGTCGAGCGGCTTGACGCCCAGCTCGCGCGCGCATTTGAGGCACAGCCCCTCCTGCGTGGTCTTGTCAGGGCCTTCGATTTTGGTGATGAACACCACCGCGATGTTTTTCTTGCACCGCGAGCACATAGGCATGTTCATAACATAAACTCCTTTTGGGGGATGGGGCCATCCGTGGGATGGCGTGATTTAGATTGCCACGGGCAGTATATCCATCAGTTTTGCCAGCAGCACGGTATTCGAAACGCGCTCGGGGGAAAGCCAGCCGAGCGGGGAATAGGTGATGGGGGAGAAAAACTGGATGCCGAGCAGGATGAGCGCGATCAGGATGACGCCTGTCGCAAAGCCCACTGCGCCGCCGGCAACCGAATCCAGGATGCCGAGCGGGGTGAGATGCGCGATAAAGCGCAGGCTTTTGGTGAGCACCCCGACCAGCCAGCCGAACAGGATGCAGCCCAGGATGAGCAGCAGCAGGAAGGCCACGCTCTCCGCCATGCTGACGGCGGCCTCGGTCACGGTCTGGCGCAGCGCGTCCAGCACGCCGTTGGACAGGCCGAATGTGGCCCGGCTTTCAAAGATGTCGCCCAGGATCGGGGTGACGATCCACTGCGCCGCATAGGGCGCCGCGGCGCGCGCGGCCCAGTAAGCGGCAATCAGCGCAATGATGCGGCCGACCAGGCCGTACAGCGAGCCGAAAAAGCCGCGCCGGAAGCCGGACAGCATATTTATCAGCACGATTGCGATGATAATCAGGTCAGGCAGGTTGAGCAGCTGCAGCAGCTGCCCGGGCAGTTCACTCAGCATTGGTGATTTCCTCGGATTGTTCGGAATGCGCGGTGAAAATGCGCGCGTTTTTGGTGTAGAGTGCGTAAACGGTACCCGTTTCGGTCATGAGCAGGCGGCGCGCGCCGATCGCTTCGGCATTATGCCAGAGCGGATCAAAATCCGAGTCGTATACCGAAACACCGGACGCGCTCAACACCGCGGTACCCGCAGCCGAGACCGCCAGCGCGGTCGGTTCCTCGGTCAGGCCAAAGGGGCCGTCGAACGTGCTGCCGCGCACCGTGTACAGGTCCGCGCGGGCGCCGCCCGAATACGAACGCGCGGCAACCGCCATTGCGTTTCCGGACGAAGAGACCGCGATCAGGTCGCTGGAAGCGACGGTGAGCACGTGCTCAGCCGAGCCGTTCCGGCGGACCAGGTATATGCCGTCGTCACAGAGCACGGCGGCGGTACCGTTTTCCAGATAGCACAGCTGGATGCCGAGCGCATCGGAAAGCGTCGCGTTCGCGTTCAGTTCGCCGTTGGATACATTGTAAAACAGCACATGCGAATCCAGCGCCACGCCGTTCTGCAGGAAGGCGAGCACGGCGAGCGTTTTGCCGTCGGGCGACAGCGCGGCGGATACGATATAGTATTCCGAGGACTGGTATTTGAAAACCTCTTCGCCGCTGGTATCGTATATCGTGACCGCGGTGCGGTAGCCCTGCTCATCGGTCACAAGGACAAAGCGGCCGTCCTGCCCGATGCTTCCGGTCAGGATGGGGGAGGAAAGCGTCAGTTCCGCGGTTGGCGCGGCGGAATTTGTCAGCATGGCCTCCATGCCGCCGCGGTCATACACGAGCACATAGCTGTCCGAGGTTTCCACCACAGGGGAGGAATATCCGAGCGAGCAGGTCATGCTGACCACGCTGCCGGGGCGCGCCAGATAAAGCGCGTCGTTGTCCGCATAGGCGAGGCCGGTTTCAAACAGCGCGCCGTCGGAAAAGGCGCCGTTCTGGTAGTTGATGGTGGTGATATCGCCCTCGTGCTGGCGCAGGCCGGCCACCGCGTACTCTGCAAGGCTCTGAAGGGAGGAGGGGGCAAGCAGGCGGTAGTTGGTGAGCACGAACAGGAACGCGCCGATCACCAGCAGCCAGCCGCAGGCCCGGCGCAGCGTCCGGACCAGCTGGACGCGTTTGTCCTTGCTCTCCTGCAGCAGCTTGCGGCGCTCCTTTTTGGAGGTCGGGAAGCGGACAATATTCTGTTTTTTCTGAGGGGTTTGCTGTTCGCTCATAAAAAAGGACTCCGCCTCCTCATTGTATCGCGTTTTGGGGGAGAAAATGTGAATAAATCCTGAAAATTATCCGGTCGGCCCGCAGGCTGGCCGGAAAAAGCGCGCGGGGACTCACTCGCCCAGCCGGAAGGGGGCGAGTTCGGGGGTGTGGTCGTACCACAGCCGGTTCATGAACAGCCCCTGCGCGGGCAGGGTGGGGCCGGCCTGTTCGCGGTCGCCCGATTGCAGCACCGCGGTCACGTCGTCCGGCGAGAGCTTGCCGCCGCCGACATAGGTCAGCGTGCCCGCAATGGCGCGCACCATGTTGTACAGGAACCCGTCGCCGCACACGCGGATGCGGATCAGATCGTCCACCGGCTCGACCTCGCACCAGAACACCGTGCGCACCGTGCTTTTGACCGGTGTGCCCTGGCTGCGCACGGCGGCAAAGTCCTGTTTGCCGACAAAGCGCTGCGCGCCCTCCTGCATGCGCCCGATGTCAAGCGGGTAATTGTAGCGGTAGGCATAGCGCGCGTGGAACGGGTCGCGCAGGGTGGAAGGGTAGATGTAATAGGCATATTCTTTTTTGGTGCAGTCGAAGCGGGCGTCAAACCCGTCCGGCACGACCGCCGCGCCCGAGACTGCAATGTCCTCGGGCAGGAAGCTGTTCAGTGCATAGGGCAGGCGGTCAGGCGGGATGGTGCAGTCCGCCTTGAAATTCGCCACATAGCGCCGCGCATGCACGCCGGAATCCGTACGTCCCACGCCGGAGACGTGCACCCGCTGTCCAAGCAGGCGGAAAACCGCGTTCTCCATGCTTTCCTGGATGGAGGGGCCGTTTTTCTGCACCTGCCAGCCGTTGTAATTGGTTCCGTCGTAGGACAGGACAAGGGCAATGTTTTTCATTGGTTGCAATCCATTCGATCTAAATTGTATGGGGGCAGAAAATGGGGGAGGGAAAACCGCAGAGCACAGCTGCCTTATTCTCCACTATCCATTCCTGGTTCTCCATTTTTACAGTCCAAACCGCCCCAGCGCAATAACCGCAGCGAAAACCAGCACGAAAATACCCAGCGCGCAGAGGTCCACCCGCGCGATTTTAAGCTGTTTCATGCGGGTGCGGCCTACGTCGCCGCGGTACAGGCGGCATTCCATTGCGGTCGCCAGTTCGTCCGCGCGGCGGAACGCCGAGATGAACAGCGGCACCAGGATCGGGATCATCGCTTTGGCGCGCTGCACCAGGTTGCCGGAGTCGAAGTCCGCGCCGCGCGCCTTCTGCGCCGAGATGATCTTCTCGGTTTCCTCGATCAGGGTCGGGATGAAGCGCAGTGCGATCGACATCATCATGGAAAGCTCATGCACGGGCGCGTGCAGCTTTTTAAGCGGCGAGAGCAGGCGCTCGAGGCCGTCGGTCAGCTGGATGGGCGAGGTGGTGTAGGTCAGCATCGAGGTCGCGATGATGAGCAGCATCAGGCGGATGACCATGAAGACAGCCGTCCGGATGCCCTCTTTGCTGATATGCAGGAAGCCCCACTGCCAGATATACTCACCCGGCGTGTAGAACAAGTTGAGCACGGCAGTGAAGATGACGATGAACAGGATGGGTTTCAGCCCGCGCACCACGAGTTTGGGCGAGATGCGCGAAATGCCGATGATAATGCCGAGAAAGACAAGGATGATCGCGTAGGAAATGGGGCCGTTCGCAAGGAACAGCAGCACGATGAACGCGATCGTGAGCACGATTTTGATGCGGGGGTCAAGCCGGTGCACCGCGCTGTCGCCCGGGAAAAACTGGCCGATCGTGATGTCTTTGAGCATCAGCGCGCGCCCCCTTTCTGTTTGCAGGCACGGAGCGCGTCCAGCGCCTGTTCGACGGTAAAGACCGAGGTATCCACATCATGCCCGCGATTTTTCAGCTCGATCATGACTTTGGTAATCATGGGGATGTCCAGGCCGGCTGCGATGATCTCCTCCGCGTGCGAGAACACCTCGCGCGGGGTGTCGCAGAACAGCACCTTGGCGTGGTCCATCACGAGCAGACGGTCGGCAAGGCGCGCGATATCCTCCATCGAGTGCGAGACGATCAGCACGGTTGCGCCCGACTGGTCGTGATAATTTTTGACAAGGCCGAGGATTTCGTCGCGGCCCGCGGGGTCGAGGCCTGCGGTCGGCTCGTCCAGCACGAGCACCTCCGGCCGCATCGCGATTATGCCTGCAATGGCAACGCGGCGCTTCTGGCCGCCGGACAGCGCGAACGGCGACTGGTTCGCCATGCTTTCGCTCAGGCCGACCGCGCGCATGGATTCGAGCACGCGCTCGTCGATCTCGGCCTGCGGCAGGCCCATATTGGCCGGGCCGAAGGCGATATCCTTGGCAATGGTCTCTTCAAACAGCTGGTACTCCGGGTACTGGAACACCAGGCCGACGCGGAAGCGCGTTTCGCGCGCGCACTTGCCCTTTTCGTTCCAGATGGACTGCCCGTCGAGCAGCACTTCGCCTTCGGTGGGCTTTAAAAGCCCATTTAAATGCTGGATCAGCGTAGACTTGCCCGAGCCGGTGTGGCCGATTACGCCGAGGATCTCGCCTTTCTGTATTTTCAGGTCAACGTGGTCGAGCGCGGTGCGCTCGAAAGGGGTGCCTGCGCCATACACATGGGTCAGGCCCCGCGTTTCAAGGATGGTTGACAATGGATCGTCCTCCAAACAGAGTTAGAATGGAGAATGGAAAATGGAGGATGGAGAGTTGCAGCACCGCGCGGGGCGCGGGCATGGAAACCGCCGCTTTGCGCTGCTTCGACATTCTCCACTATCCATTCTCAATTCTCAATTTCTCAGATATTTCTCTAAGGTATCCGCGCATTCCGTGACCGAAAGCGCGTCAATGGGCAGGGCTTCGCCGTCCTGCTTGTCCAGGTCGTACAGCACCTCGATGGTCTGCGGCACGGTCAGGGACGCGGCGCGCAGCGTGTCCACCTGGGTAAAGATTTCGCGCGGCGTGCCGTCCATGAGCACGTTGCCCCGATGCATGACCACCACGCGCTGCGCCTGCACAGCCTCGTCCATGTGGTGGGTAATCAGGATGACCGTGATGCCGTATTGTTTGTTCAGTTCGCGCACAACAGCCATGACCTCTCGCCGCCCCTGCGGGTCGAGCATGGCGGTCGGCTCGTCGAGCACCACGCAGCGCGGCATCATGGCGATCACGCCCGCGATGGCCACGCGCTGCTTCTGCCCGCCGGACAGGCGGTGGGGCGCCTGTCCCCGGTATTCGTACATGCCGACGGCCTTGAGCGCGTCGTCCACGCGCTTACGGATGTCCGCGGGCGGCACGCCCATGTTCTCGAGCGCAAACGCCACGTCTTCCTCGACGACCGTGGCGACCAGCTGGTTATCCGGGTTCTGGAACACCATGGACACGGTTTTGCGCACCTCGTAGGTGTTGTTTTCGTCGCGCGTGTCCATCATATCGACATAGCACACGCCGCCGGTCGGCAGCCGGATGGCGTTGAAACAGCCCGCGAGCGTACTCTTGCCCGAGCCGTTATGCCCCAGCACGGCGACGAACTCGCCGCGTTTAATCGAGAGGTTGACCCCTTTCAAAACAGGCACGGCAAGCTGGCCTTCCTCGGCCGGATAGGCGTATTGCAGGTTTTCGGTTTTGATGATTTCACTCATAGTTTCATACCTTTCTGAAAAGGCAAGATTTTTGAAATGGAAAATGGATAATGTAGAATGGAGAATTACTCTGCCAAATTTTTGCGTGTGGTTTTTACAATAGCAGTCAGCAGCTTTTTCAGGGCAAGCGCGCTTTGGAGCAACGGTTCGCCCTGGGGCGCAGGAAGAAAATCCGCAGCCTGTAACAGCTCCAGCCAATACAAGCTTTCATCAGCTTCTTTCAGCGCAATACTCATTTTAGCAAGAAAATCCTTTTTACTTTGCGCCTGCTGTGCTTCGCGCACATTTGCGCCGATGCTGGTTCCGCTTTTTATGAGCTGGCGGGTAAGCACATACTCATGCTTTTCGCGTGAGATTGTGGTGCAGAGCTTGACGATTTGAACTGCGAAATCAAAACTCTGCCGGCGAATGGCATTCTCCATTTTCCATTCTCCATTCTCAATTAGTTACGCTTCCGCGATAAACCTTGCGCTCGACCCGCAGGGGAGCACCAGCCCGGTTGATTCGACCGGCAGGCCGAGCTCCTGCGCCTCGATGCGGCCCGCGGCGCGTTTGCCCGCGGTGATGCCCAGCAGGTAGCTCATGACCGACGGCGCCAGCCCGGTCGAGTAGCTGGAAATGAGCACGAACAGGGGCTTGTCCGACAATACGCCCATGGTCAGCTCAACAAAATCGGCCACATCCTCTTCGATCTTCCACGTCTCGCCCGAGGGGCCGCGCCCGTAGCTCGGCGGGTCCATGATGATCGCGTCATATTTGCGGCCGCGCCGGATTTCGCGCTGGACGAACTTTTTGCAGTCGTCTACAATCCAGCGGATGGGGCGGTCGGCCAGGCCGCTGGACGCGGCGTTTTCCTTTGCCCACTGCACCATGCCCTTGGACGCATCCACATGGCAGACCGACGCGCCTGCGTTCGCCGCGGCGAGCGTCGCGCCGCCGGTGTAGGCGAACAGGTTGAGCACATTGACCGGGCGCCCTGCGCCGCGCACCATGCGGTCAATGAAATCCCAGTTTGCAGCCTGCTCCGGGAACAGGCCGGTGTGCTTGAAACTCATGGGCTTGAGCTGGAAGGTCAGGTCGCCGTAGCGGATCGCCCACTGCTCGGGCAGTTTGCGGATTTCCCACCTGCCGCCGCCCGCGTTCGAGCGGTGGTAGATGGCGTTCGGCTTGTCCCATGCGCGGCAGCCCTGCGCGCGCGGCCAGATGGCCTGCGGGTCCGGGCGCACCAGCACCTGATTGCCCCAGCGCTCGACCTTTTCGCCGCCGCCGCAGTCAAGTACGGCATAGTCCTTCCAGTTGTCCGCGATCCACATAAAACACATTCCCCGTTCCGGTGTTGAGATTACAGAATATATCAGTCTTTATTTTAGCACCAAACCGCAGGCCGCGCAATCAAAAAAGCGCGTTATCCGGGCGTACGTTTTCGTATAAAACAGCGAAAGATGCGCCGGCTGGCGCATCTTCTGCACAGGTTGTGGAGAGGTTTTCGCAGGCGGGCGCTCAAACCAGCGGCGCGCGCGGCGGTACGGGGGTGGAGAACACGATCTGCGTCTCGGTCTTGCCGAACTGCTGCAGGCGGCCGATGAACCCGTCCAGCTCCTGCGTGGAGGGGTAGGCCACCTTAATCAGCATGGAGTAGCTGCCGGTCACGCAGTTGCACTCGAGCACATTGGGGCAGGCGGCAATAAAGGGATAGAATTCCTCTTTCTGCGTGGGCTGCATATCCAGATGGATGAAGGCAAGGATGTGATGGCCGAGCTGCAGGGGGTCGAGGTCGAGCGTGTAACCGCGGATCACGCCCTGTTTTTCCAGACGGTCGATGCGCGCAGAGACCGCGGGCGAAGAAAGGTTGACCTCGCCCGCCAGCGCTTTGACGGGGGTGCGGGAGTTTTGCTGCAGCAGGCGCAGCAGCTTCAGGTCGATTTCATCCATGGGGCGGTTGCCCTCCTTTTTTCAAAAAAATAAAAAGAGTCCACCAGCGTTACGCATAGTGAACCCCTTTGTTCACTTTTTATTATAAATCAGATGGCCGGATTTGTCAAACAAAACAAGGTAAGCGGCTGAAAAATATTCGCCCTTACCGCTTCTTTTTAGGTTTTGCCTTGGCCCAGCCCTTCTTTTTCGGTGCGCGGG
>USSI01000023.1 GCA_900557315.1 uncultured Butyricicoccus sp.
AGCCGTCTGCCATGTAGATCTTCGCGGGCTTCTGGTTGGGGTTGCAGCCGTATTTGAGTGCCAGTTCTTTCATGCGTTCTCGCCCTCCTCATGCTTGTTGCGGATCTCCTGCCAGTAGGCGCCGGTTTCCAGATCAATATAGCGCACAAACAGCGCGACCTTGTTCTGCTCGTTCATGCTCGACCAGAGCATCTCGGTGAACTGCTTGATGGGTTCCTCGATGCGGATGCACTTGGGCTCGCCGCGGAAGGGCGGCAGCGGGTCACCGTCGCACTGGTAGGTGTGGATGAAGTGGCCGAGGCCCGGAACCGGCTTGTCATATTCGTAGAAAAAGCGCTTGTTCGAGGTGCGGTCGGACGTGAAATTCTTGAGAATGGACAGGGAATACGAGCCGTCCTCGTTGATGACGCCCGAAATGCGCGAAGTGTAGTTGGGTGCGTCCGGCTCGAACTGGCGGGTGCGCAGCGCGTCGATGTAGCTCTTGCCCTCGCGCAGGTACTCGCAGATCGTATCGGTCTGGTCGCCGTTGGTAACGACCAGCTTGCCGCCGCACTGGCGCACCGGATGATAGATAATAAGCGAGGGGTCGGTCATTTTGGAGGGGTCGAAAGCCTCAGTGCGGATGCCGTCCTCGGTCTCGACGAAGATACGGTTGCGGCTGTTCTCCGAACGTCCCATGATGAAATACGCAACCACATTCTGCTTGTTGTCCAGCGTGCGGCCGAAAATGATGCCGCGCCCCGGATAGGCGTTGCTGAGCAGCTCGCCTTTGATATCGAACACATTTTTGCTCATATTGCTGTCACTCCTCTTTTATTTCCTCGAGACCCACGCGCCGTTTACGGTAAGCCGCCCTGCGCAGAAGTCGGACACCGCCTGCGGCAGCAAAATCCATTCCGCCTGCTCCATCACGCGGCGCTGCAAAGTCTCCGGCGTGTCGCCTTCCTCCACCTCGACCGCTTTCTGCGCGATGATTGCGCCACCGTCCACCACTTCAGAGACAAAATGCACGGTTGCGCCGGTCACTTTCACCCCTTTGGCAAGGGCGGCCTCATGCACATGCAGGCCGTAGAACCCCTCCCCGCAGAACGAGGGGATGAGGGACGGATGTACGTTGATGATGCGGTTTTCCCACGCGCGGCAGAAGCTGTCCGGCAGGACGGTCATGAATCCCGCCAGCACAACAAGGCCGATCCCCTTTTCGCGCAGCAGCGCGTCGAGTGCGCCGGCGTACGCATCAGCAGTATCAAACGCCTTACGGCGCAGCACGGCCGTAGGGATATCCGCTTTCGCGGCACGTTCGAGCGCAAACGCATCCGGATTGGACGAAACCACAAGCGCAATGCGCCCGTTTTCAATCCTGCCCGCCTGCTGTGCGTCGATCAGCGCCTGCAAATTCGTGCCGCCGCCCGAAACCAAAACTGCAATGTTAATCATATCGGTTCTCCAAATCCTTCGCGCCGCAGCGCGCGTTTTATCGACGCGGTTTATACCAGCTCGACGCCCTTGTCGCCCGCGACGCATTCGCCGATGACATAGGCCTTCTCGCCCGCGGCCGAAATCGCCGCGACCGCGCGGGAGGCATCCTCCGCCGCGACAGCAAGCACCAGGCCCGCGCCCATGTTGAAGGTATTGTACATGTCGCGCTCCGGGATGTTGCCGGTCTTCGCGATCAGGTCGAACACCGGCGGCACCGGCATGGCCTTCTTCTCGATCTTCGCGCAGATGCCTTCGGGCAGCATGCGCGGCACGTTCTCATAGAAGCCGCCGCCCGTGATATGGCTGATGCCCTTGACGTCCACCTTGCCCATCAGCGACTGGATGGTGCTCACATAGATTTTGGTGGGCGTGAGCAGTTCCTCGCCGAGGGTCTTGCCGAACTCGTCGATATAGCGGCGCACGGACTTTTCGTTGATGCCGAGCGTCTTGCGCACGAGCGAATAGCCGTTGGAGTGCACGCCCGAGGAAGCCACGCCAATCAGCGCGTCGCCCGGCTTGATGGTGGTACCGTCGATCATCTTCTCCTTATCGACCATGCCGACCGAGAAGCCCGCCATGTCGTATTCATCCTCCGGATAAAAGCCGGGCATCTCGGCGGTCTCTCCGCCGATCAGCGCACAGCCTGCCTGACGGCAGCCTTCCGCGATGCCGGAGACCATCTGCGCGATCTTGTCCGGGTGGTTTTTCCCAACCGCGATATAGTCCAGGAAGAACAGCGGCTGCGCACCGCAGCACGCGATATCGTTGACGCACATCGCGACGCAGTCGATACCGACCGTGTCGTGTTTGTCCATCAAAAAGGCCAGCTTGAGCTTGGTGCCCACGCCGTCCGTACCGGAGACCAGGATGGGATCGGCCATGCCCTTAAAGTCCGGGCGGAACAGCCCGCCGAAGCCGCCGAGCGTACCCATTACGCCTTTGGTAAAGGTGGATTCCACCATAGGCTTCATCAGCTTGACCGCTTCGTAACCGGCGGTTACGTCTACGCCGGCCGCCTTGTAGCTTTCAGAACGGCTTTCACTCATATTAAAACTCCTTCGTCATTTATTGTGGCGAACGGCTTATTCCTTGCCGTTCCAGCAGTAGGTGCAGACCTTGTCGCGGTCCAGCCCGATGGCTTCCAGCAGGCCGTCGAGCGACTGGTAGCCGAGCGAACTGAAGCCGAACTTCTCGCAGATGGACTTCAGCATGCACTGGCCGCGCTCGGTGTTGGCGTCCGCATATTCCTCCAGGTGCTTCTGCCCCTCGTCGCCCTCCAGCTCCTGCACCGTGCGGCGGGCGAGCAGCTCCATCTCGGAATTCGAGGAGGAGAAGTTCAGGTACTTGCAGCCGTACATGATCGGCGGGCAGGCCGAGCGCATGTGCACTTCCTTCGCGCCGGATTCGTACAGGAATTCGACCGTTTCGCGCAGCTGTGTGCCGCGCACGATCGAATCGTCCACAAACAGCAGCTTTTTGCCCTCGATCAGCTCGGGCACCGGGATCTGCTTCATTTTTGCAACCTGGTTGCGGATTTTCTGGTTGGCCGGCATGAACGAACGCGGCCAGGTCGGCGTATACTTGACGAACGGGCGCGCAAACGGCTTGCCGCATTCATTGGCATAGCCGATCGCGTGCGGCACGCCGGAGTCCGGCACGCCCGCAACATAATCCACATCCTGCGCAAGGCCGCGCTTTTTGTCGTCGCGCGCCATGATTTCGCCGTTGCGGTAGCGCATGACCTCGACGTTGACGCCCTCGTAATTCGAGTTCGGGTAGCCGTAATACGTCCAGAGGAACGAACAGATGCGCATGTCCTTGCCCGCGGGGGACAGGGTCTCGAACCCGTCCGCCGTGACCTTGACGATCTCGCGCGGGCCAAGCTCGTAGGCGTCCGCATAGCCCAGCTTGTGGTACGCAAACGACTCGAACGACACGCAGCAGCCGTCCTCGTTCCTGCCGATCAGCACGGGCAGGCGGCCCAGCCGGTCGCGCGCGGCAATGATGCCGTCCGGCGTGAGCACCAGCACGGTCAGCGAACCGTCGATCAGCTCCTGCGCATGCAGGATGCCGGAGACGATGTCGTCCTCCTGATTGATGAGCGCCGCAACCAGCTCGGTCGAGTTGACCTTGCCCGAGCTCATCGCCATAAACTGGTGGCCGTGGTCGGAAAAATAGCGGGACACCAGTTCCTCGGCGTTGTTGATGATGCCGACCGTGGTCAGCGCATACAGGCCGAGGTGCGAGCGCACGAGCAGCGGCTGCGGGTCGGTGTCACTGATGCAGCCGATACCGCTGCAGCCGGAAAAATCCGGCAGGTCTTTTTCAAACTTCGTGCGGAACGGGGTGTTTTCAATGTTGTGAATCTGGCGCTGGAAGCCGCGCTCTTTGTCATAGACAATCATGCCGCCGCGGCGTGTACCCAGATGCGAGTGGTAGTCCACACCGAAGAAAATGTCCAGCACGCAGTCCTGCTTGGAGACTGCGCCGAAAAATCCTCCCATAGATACTCCTTATCTGTGCCCGCCGGCCCTTATTCAGAGCCGAGTGGTATCTCGTTTTCAAACATATTCTTTTCCGCCTGCTCGGGCACCGGGATCGGGTATTCGCCCGAGAAGCAGGCGTCGCAGAAGCCCAGCTTGCAGCCCACGGCGATTTTGCGCGCCGCCTCGAGCGACAGGAAGCCGAGGCTGTCCACGCCGATGATCTCACGCATCTCCTCGACCGTGCGGCCGTGCGCAAGCAGCTGGCTGCGCTCGGGGATGTCCGTGCCGAAAAAGCAGGGATGGCGGAACGGCGGCGCGGAGATGCGCATGTGCACCTCGGCTGCGCCCGCGTCGCGCAGCAGCTTTACCAGCCGCGCGCAGGTCGTGCCGCGGACAATCGAGTCGTCCACCATGATGACGCGCTTGCCCTCGACCGCGGTGCGCAGGGCGTTGAGCTTTAACCGCACCGAGCGCTCGCGCTTGTCCTGCCCGGGCTGGATGAAGGTACGCGCGATATAGCGGTTTTTAATCAGGCCCACGCCGTAGGGGATGCCGGAAAACTTGGCGTAGCCGATGGCGGCGGGGATGCCGGAGTCCGGCACGCCGATGACCACGTCCGCGCCGACCGGGTGCTCGATGGACAGGTACTTGCCCGCCTCCTGCCGGGCGAGCTCGACGCTCGCGCCGTCGATCACCGAATCCGGACGGGCGAAATAGATATACTCGAACACGCACGCCGAGCTGGGGCACTGAATGCCGCAGTGCAGCGAGCGCAGCTCGCCGTTTTCCACCACGCACACCTCGCCCGGTTCCACGTCGCGGATGAATTCCGCGCCGAGCGCGTCGAGCGCACAGGTTTCCGAGGCGAACACGTAGCTTTCGTCCAGCCTGCCGATGCAGAGCGGGCGGAAGCCGTGCGGGTCGCGCGCGGCGATCAGCTTGCGGGGGGACATGACGACGAGCGAGTACGCGCCCTCGATGATGCCCATGGCGTTCACCACCGCCTGTTCGATCGAGCCGCACTTTAAGCGCTCGTTGACGATCGTGTAAACCAGCACCTCGGTATCGTTGGACGAGCGGAAGATTCCGCCGTTCAGTTCGATCTTGCGGCGCAGTTCGCCGGCGTTGACCAGATTGCCGTTGTGCGCCACGGCAAGGTTGCCCTTGACATGGGTGATCGCGATCGGCTGCGCGTTTTCGCGCGACTGGTTGCCGGTGGTTGAATAGCGGACATGGCCGATGGCCATCGAGCCGGGCATCCCATCCAGGATTTCCTGATTGAACACATGGCTGACCAGGCCGACGTCCTTGTGGCAGCGGATGACGCCGCGGTTGTTGACCGCGATGCCTGCCGCCTCCTGCCCGCGGTGCTGGAGCGCGAACAGCGCGACATACGCCTCGTGCGCAGCGGAAATCTGCTTCGCCGCCGGCGCGGCGATGCCGAACACGCCGCACTCCTCGTGCACCTTGTCAAATGGGGTTTTGCTATGCTTCAGGATACGATATTTCATTGATTTGCCTTTGCTTGTCCCTGCGTCCGGGCTTACTTGCTCATGACGCGCTTCATGATCTCCTGATACGCCTCTTCGACGCCGCCCAGATCGCGGCGGAAACGGTCCTTATCCAGCTTTTCGCCGGTGGCCTTGTCCCACAGGCGGCAGGTGTCCGGGCTGATCTCGTCCGCGAGCACGATCTTGCCGTCCGCGGTCTTGCCGAACTCGAGCTTGAAGTCAACGAGGGTGACGCCCAGCGTATCAAAATACTGCTTCATGACCTCGTTGATCTTGAACGTCATGGATTTAATCAGCTCGATTTCCTCGCGGGTGGCGAGCTTCAGCGCAATCGCATGGTAGTCGTTCATCAGCGGGTCGCCGAGGTCGTCGTTCTTATAGGACAGCTCGAAGGTCGGCTCGGCAAACACAATGCCCTCTTCCACGCCGTAGCGCTTGGCAAAGGAGCCGGCAGAGATGTTGCGCACAATAACTTCGAGCGGCACGATGGACACCTTCTTGACCACGGTCTCGCGGTCGGAAAGCTGCTCGACAAAATGGGTCGGCACGCCCTGCTGCTCGAGCAGCTGGAACATATGGTTGCTCATCACGTTGTTGATCGCACCCTTGCCCGCAATGGTGCCCTTCTTCTCGCCATTGAACGCGGTCGCGTCATCCTTGTAGGAGACGATGACGAGGTTCGGATCGTCGGTCGCGAATACCTTCTTGGCCTTGCCTTCGTAAAGCTGTTCTTTCTTTTCCATGTCCAGTTTCCTCCATTTTTATGTGTAATAATTTGAAAACAATGTTGTTTCAAGGTTATACCCGGCCTGCACAATGGCGGCGCAGGCCGCGCCTTTACCTTACTTCGCTTGAAAGCCCGCTTTCAAGCGAAGCCGTCAGGCGAACTGCGCGCGGATTTTCTCGTCCTTCGCGATGACCTCGTTTGCCATGTCGTCCTTGAACTGCTGGAGCTTTGCCGCCAGGCCCTCATCCGACAGCGCGAGCATCTGCGCCGCGAGGATCGCCGCGTTGTCCGCGCCGTCGATCGCCACGGTTGCCACCGGGATGCCCTTGGGCATCTGCACGATCGAGAGCAGGCTGTCCATGCCGCCCATGACGCTCGTGCCCATCGGCACGCCGATCACCGGCAGGATGGTCTGCGCCGCGAGCACGCCGCCCAGATGCGCCGCCTTGCCCGCCGCCGCAATAATCACGCCGAAGCCGTCCGAAGCCGCGTTTTTCGCCAGCTGCTCCGCGACCGCCGGCGTGCGGTGTGCCGAACAGATGCGCACCTCGGTCGGGATATCAAAGGATTTCAGGCGGTCAATGCACTTTTCCATAACTTTGAGGTCGCTGTCCGACCCCATGATGACCAGCACCTTTTTCATTTGTTCTGCCTCCTCAAAATAAATGAGGACACGGGTATGTCCGTGTCCTGTTTTGGCTTATTTGGCTGCACCGATGCCCGGGAGAATGCACGAATGCCCGAGCTTAAAGAACTGCATATGGATAGACTGCGCCGCATTGTTCAAAAACACACTGCCGGTCATTGCGTCCACCTCTTTCTCTGCCACAATCGGTGAAGATACACTTTTATTCTATCCAAACTGCCTGTCCATTGCAAGCATTTTACACGGTTTTTTCACGTTTCGTGCAAATGCCCAAAGATACTGCCTGTGCGCGTCAGCTTTCGTGCAGAACGCCTCCCGCGTACAGCACCTGTTCCATCTGGCGCACCCGCTCAGCCCACGAGCACTGCGCACCGTAGGCCAGCCGTTTTTCCACCTTTTGCTGGTCGTTTTCCGCTGCGGCCTTGCCGCAAAGGGCGATAAACTCCGCCTCGTCGTGCGCAATATACACCACGTCCGCGAAGACCTCGACCTGCAGCGGCTCCCGCGTCGAGACGACCGGCTTGCCGGTGGCGAGGTATTCGTAGAACTTCAAGGGCGACACGTCCTTGCTCAGCGCGCCCGCGCGGAACACGTTCAGACACACGTCCATCTGCGCGAGGTACGCAGGCAGCTCGGGCTGCGGCACCAGGCCGTGGAATACGATATTCGGGTATTTCTGCAAATGCGTCAGATCGACGCCCGGCAGCGTGCGGCCGATCAGGAAGATGGTCGCGTCCGGCCGCTCTTTGGCCAGCTTTTCGATCAGCGCATAGTCGATGCATTCCTGCAGCATACCCACAAAGCCGAACACCGGGTGCTTCAGCCCCTTCATGTCCTCCGGACAGGGCAGGCTGCCCTTTTCGGTCTGCACGCGCGAGAAAATCTCGTACGCCGCGCCGTTCGGGATCATTTTGGTGGACGGATTGACCTGTTCCAGCGTTTCTGCCAGGCCGGCCGCGGTTGCAAACACCTGATCCGCAGGCTTTGCGAGGTCACGCTCCATCTGATCGACCACCGCGGGGGTGATGTGCCCCTTGTAGGCCGAGTGGCGGTCTACACAGTCATACACAAGCGCCTTGTGCGGGACGTGCTCCACAATGTCGCACGAGGACGGCGAATAGCACCACAGGACGGTTTCCTCCCCAAAGCCGTGCTCACGCATCTTTTTGCGCACGAATTTCGCCTGCCGCCTCTGGTTCAATTTGTTGATCCACCGGTATTTGTTGAAGAAGGGCAGCACGGGCGGCAGGGCGTAAACCGTGATGTTTTCATGCCCCTCCACCTTTTCGCCGGGCTGCCTGTACTTTTTGATATAGGCGGACGCCTTTTTGTCCTTGAGCGGCGCGATGACCGACACCGGCGGGTCAAAATACAGCACCTCGCTGTTTTGCAGGCGGCTCATCACGTTCTGCTTGCGCGTGGGGAGCGGATGGTAATTGGTCGTCGAAAGGCAGACAATATGGTTCTTCATGCGGTTTCCCCGTCCTTTTTCTTATCATTCATCCCGAGCAGCGCCGCTGCGCCGCGCACGTTTTCGTGCTCGCGCTCGCGCAGCAGTTTGGCGTTGCGGCTCACTTCGCCGTCCAGCACGCCGGACATGCACATGTCAATCATGCGGCACAGCTCGTCCGTCTTGACCGAGCGCAGCTGCAGGCAGGTGCTGCATCCGATATATTTGAGGAAGCTGTCCACCTTGATGTCGTAGCTCATGCCCACCACCGGCACCCCCTGCCCGGCCGAAAACATCAGCGAATGCAGGCGGATGCCCACCACGGTCTTCATGCGCGCCAAAATGCCGATCGTCACCTCGATCGGCTGGCGGGTGCGCACCGCATACCACGGGCAGTGGAGCAGCGCGCCCACCCGTTCGGCGGGCGTCAGGTCGCTTGGGAACTCGATCGGCACAAACACCGGCGTCAGCCCGTGTTTTTCATAGGCATAGTCCGCCGCCGCCGCGATGGCGGGCAGGGCGGCGTCCAGCCCCTTCCAGTTGCGCAGGCCGAAACCGATATAGCGCCCCTCCGGGTCGATGCCGCTTTGCTCGAGCGCCAGGCTCACAATCTCGTGCGGCGCAGGGTCGAGGATAATGGTTGGGTCGGCGGATACGCGGATATCCGGGCGGGTCACGCCCATGCGCGCCAGTTCCTGCTTGGAGTTTTCGTCGCGCAGCGTGATCCGGTCAACCGAGCTGTCGATCGTCCTGGACGCCATCCTCCGGTTGCCCGCGCGGTTGATCGGGCCGATGCCGCAGCCATACATCATCACCTTGCAGCCGCGCTTTTTCGCCGCGCGCAGGGTGTAGCAGTAGTACCAGATCGACCGGTTCGAGGTCACGTCCTGCATGAGCGTACCGCCGCCGTTGATATACAGCGCGGCCTTGCGGAAACGGCGCAATACGGCGAATACGTTAAACGTATACATCGCGTTTGTACGGTAAACCAGCCGCGTCTCCTTGGGACGGCGCGACATAACGCAGATCGTGCGCTCCGGGTCGAGCGCGCGCATCTCCTGCACAATGGCCTCCAGAATCGCGTCGTCGCCCGCGTTGCCGCGGCCATACGCGCCGCAGATGACAATGCTTTCGCGCTCGTCCTTCGGGCGGTGGAAGCGCGCGAGCAGATGGCGGTAGTTGGCTTCCTGCCGCTCGCACATCTTATCCTTGGAAAAGTCGCGGGACGCCTTTTCGTACAGCGCTTCCGCAAAGGTCCGGCGCAGTTCGGCGTCGTTCGCCAGCCGCGCCATATAGCGCGCCAGCTGCTTATGGTCGCCGACCGGGAAGATATAGCCGTTCTCGCCCGTGTCGATCAGCTCAGGCATGCCGCCGACGTCCGAACAGATGGTCGCACAGCCCGCGCAGATGCCCTCCAGAATGGAATACGGGAAGGTCTCGGACACTGAAGACAGCAAATTGATATCCATCGCACGGAAAAACGGCTCCACCGGGGATACCCAGCCGCAGAAGGTTACGCGCGCAGCCACGCCGAGCTGGGCGCACAGCTTGCGGAGCATCTCCTCATCCTCGCCCTCGCCCGCGATGAACAGGCGCAGCTGCGGCGCTTCCTCGAGCGCTTCCGCAAACGCGCGCACAGTTGTAGCGATATCCTTGACCGCAGTCAGGCGCGCGGCGATCCCGCAGAGCACGTCGCCCTCCGCGATTTCCACACCGTAGCTTTCGTGCAGGTAGGAAGCGCGGTCAAAATCGCCCGCCGGGCGTATGAAATCCATGCCGTTGTAGATTTTAACGATGCGCTCCGGGTCAAACCCGCGCTCGATCAGCGTGCGCGCCATGCGGTCCGCGACCGGCTGGTAAAAGTCCAGAAAGCGCAGCGCGACTGCGTTTGCCGCGCCGAACGTGTGCTGCTTGAAGGGGTTGCCGAGGTAGTCCAGCTTATAGTCCGAGTGCACGGTCGTCACAATCGGCACCTTGCGGCTGCGGCGCACCATCGCGCCCATCAGGTTGGCGCGGCCGCCGTGGCAGTGGATGATGTCCGGCCGGAATTCGTCCACCAAATCGCGCATCGCGCGCGCCGCGCGGAACGGGTTATGCCGCTCGATCACGCGCACGTCGATGCCGCGCTCGCGCGCCTCATCCGCAAACGGGCCGGCGCGGAAGGACAGCAGCATGACCTCGTTGCGTTCCGCCAGCCCGGTCACCATATTCATAATGTGGGTCTTGGCGCCGCCCACGTCGCCGCCGCCCATCACATGCATTACTCGCAAGACAGATTCCTCCAACGGAGTTTTTTTCACAGATATAGACAGTATAGCACGAAAAGGGCGCAAATGCAAAACGCAAATGCGCCGTTCCCCATGTTCACAAACCGTTATTTGTTTTTCTCCCCAAACCATGCTATACTGTTATTATCTGACCGAAAACGGAGGTTTCTCTTTTGTCCGGTAAAAACACCATGACGCGCGACGCGATGCTTTTCCTGCCCGCGAAAATCATCGAGGGCCTGCTGGTCATCGCGTGCACGTCGCTGTATACCCATCTTTTCTACGAATCCACGGTCGGCACGTTCAACTTCATCAATTTCAACGTGCAGATCGCGTATCTCATCCTGGCGGGCTGGATGGCAAACTCCGCCACCCGCTATGTCGGTGAAGAATTCCACAAAGACCAGGGGCGCGGACTGTTTTCCACCGTCGCGACCGTCTATCTGCTGATCTGCGCAGCGGTCGCGGTTTTCAGCTGCATTGCCGCCGCGGTCATGCACGACCCGCTTTATCTGGGCTTCATGACCATGTTCTTCAGCTATACGATCTTCCAGATCCTGAACTCCGCGCTGATCCAGCTCGGGCGCATGAAAGCCTCGATCTCGCTCAGCCTGCTGTCGGCCGTACTCAAGCTTGCGGTGGCTTACGCACTGGTGTTCGGCATGAATAACCCGTCTTCGCCGTTCCCGGCGATTGCCGCCAACACCGTGGCGGACGGCATTGCAGGCATCGGCGCGGTTGCCGCGCTCGGCCTGCCCACCATCGTACGGCTGCGACTTTTCTCGCGCGAGCTGTTCGGCAAATTCCTGAAATACGGCGTGCCGCTCATGGGCGTTTCCATCTCGGTCACGCTGCTCAACCAGATCGACAAGTATCTTGTCGTCGGCTTTTTCGATATGGACGTCTACGGCGTGTATTCGAGCAACAACTCAATCGCGTCCGGCCTGTTCACCATGATTTCGGTCGGCATCATGCGCGGCGTATACCCGGCGGTGCTGCGCGGCTGGCGCGAGGGCGGACAAGCCGCCGCGCGCCCCCTGCTTGACCAGGGCGTGCGGCTGTACCTGCTGATTGCCGTGCCCGCCGTCGCGGGGCTGACCGCGGTATCCCTGCCGCTGTCGCGCTTCCTGTTTGCTGCAGGATATGATGCTGGCGCACCGGTCATCGCGTACACCGCGCTGGCCATGCTGTTCATGGGCCTGACCGAGTACGCCAACAAGGCATACGAACTCGAGCAGTCCACCGTGCAGGTGCTGCAGAACAGTGCCGCAGCGGCGGTCATCAAGGTCATTTCGAGCGTAATCCTGCTGCGCACGGTCGGATTTACCGGCGGCGCGCTCGGCTCGGTTGTGGCGTTTGCGTCCTATTTTATCATCACCTGCGTACGGGTCCGCCGCCGCTTCCTGTTCCATGTGGCCCCGGCGTGCGTCGCGCGCATCGTGTTTTCTGCGCTGCTGTGCGGCGCGGCGGCCTACGGCTGCACGCTGCTGCCGCTGGGTAATATCCTGCGGCTCGCGCTTGCGGTCATTGCGGGCATAATCGTTTACGCGGTCTGCATCGTCGCCTCCGGCGAGGGCCGCGCGGAGATGCAGATGGTTCTGCGCAAACTCAAGCGGTAATCCCGTTGTGGTGAATGATCCGCAGAGGAAATAAAAAAGGCAGCTACAGCAATGCCGTACCTGCCTTTCATTTATCATCGTCAAATGAAAATTCGTTTAATTCCTTGAAATCCAGAAATTCTGCCAGCGTCATGCTGAACGCCAACGCAATTTTGTGCAATGTCCGAATGCCTGGATTCAGCGTATGCCCA
>USSI01000024.1 GCA_900557315.1 uncultured Butyricicoccus sp.
ATAAAATGGTTTGATTCCATAGATGGCGTATGGGCCATCTGAAGGGGACCTATATACGGCAATCGGTGGATATTACAAATATCCACCGATTTCTGTTATGCTCAGGCAAGCGCTATTTATATCAGATTTTATGGCGTCTTTAAATTCTTTCCGAAGCGCTGTTACTTCCCTCTCCTTTTCTTTGAGAACCGATGCCTTACCGTCATATTTTCTAATATCTGAGGAGTTGATCGGCAAATATATTTCCATCAGATCTTTTTCATCTATTACCGGATAAGAAATCCCCATTACGTATTTGCCTATTTGTTTTGCCACAAAATCCGATTGCAGCAGATAGGCAAGAACCATCGGTTCCATCCTCTGCGTTTCCAGGACGGCAAACCCAGTTGTGCAAACAAAATTATCCTGTGTATCATCAATCACCGCAACCGTGCCTCGTTCCGGTCTGACAGTAGAAAAAATTATATCGTTGCTGTGCACTAATTTTCTGGCCCTGCTTGGGGCTTCACCACATCGAATTTCCTTTGCATACGCTCTCATCTGTATAGAATCAATACCTGATATTTCTATATAATGAAAAACCCTGTCGGATTCATAGCGTGCAGGATTGAATCTTTCCTGTGATAAGGAAGCCACATCCTTCACCTTCAAAAGCCCAACGGATTGTGCATAGTTAACGAATTGATTCGGAACCGATGCGTGATAAGCCGCATCCCACCGGAAATATGCATTTAGGCCGGTTACCCACTCTCCGCAGCGATTGGTTCCCTGACGATAATCCTGCAGAATTTTTTTAAGATCAGATGCATCATTATACCGTTTCACTTTATGAGTGCCCGATGTCACTACATCGTATCCAATATTTTTACAAATCGCCAAGTATGTCCGATCTGCTGCGTTATAGTCTTTCTTTTGGATAAATACAAGTGAGGTCTTTGTTTCTGTTCCCGTTGTTGCAAAAGTATTTTGAGGAAGAGAAATTACCGCTTTGATTGAGATCTGTTTTGCAATCCCATTTCTCAGTGCCTGATAAATCCCCTTGTTATTAAGAATGCTGTCCGGGATAACGCAAATCAGATATCCGCCTGGTTTCAGCCAGTCTAAATACTTTTCCAGAAAAACAATTTCTGAATTGACCTTTTGGGGCGTCTTATCAGACCACTGTTTCACAATTCTGAAATCCCCGATTTCTTTTGCGGGAAACTCAGCTCCAAACGGTGGATTTGTCAGTATTACGGATACTTTTCCATCCAGGCCAATATCTTCAGAATCCAATGCATTTTTCAAATAAACATTGATATTAGAACATCCATACATGGCGAGATTAATCAGCGCCAGTTTTATCATACGCTCACTTTTGTCAATCCCATATACTTTTTCTTTGATAAATTGATTGATATCAAAGTGTTCGTTTGTACGAATGCTTTCCTTAAAGGTTTTGTTGATAAATGACGCAAGAAAAGATCCTATCCCGCAAGAAGGGTCCAACACCAGCCCAAAATCATCATTTACAACATCTTTCAAATTTAATTCCGCGTATAGCAGTTCCGTTGAGAAATCTACCACTTCATGAGGCGTGAGGTATTGCCCAAGCTGTTTTTCATCCACAAATGAATCCGCTAAAAACTTTCCGAAGATTTCATTTAAAGCCTCTGTGCCTTTTAATTGTTCAATTACTTCTTTGTGGGAAAAGAATTTTTCAAATATTGATATGATTTCAGATGCGAATTTATTCTCGGACTCTTTTAATTTTAACGCACTTGTTAAATCTATCCTGTTATCTTTTCTTAAATAGCGTTCGAATTGCCCCGCGACGAATTGACATAATGATGCCGCTTCTTTACCTTCCGAACAAACAATTTTTTCACATATTCCCGTACCATGCTGCATTACAGATGTGATATGGGCGAAAAACAGCTTTGCAATTTCTTCCAGCGCTTCATTTCTCGAAGAAAACCGCGATGACTTGTGGAAAACCTCTCTTAACTGGGCCAGACCGTTATCCAGCTCATCACTTTGTAAAGCCTTCTTTCCTCCCTCCGGAAAGTATTCTAAAAACATTTCCCGTAATAAAGATTCCTGACGGGGTTGTGGTTTACTCTTCTGTGCAATCCATCTATTCACTGTAGATAAACTGACTTTTGTTCTCAGTGCTACTTCCTCCGGCTTTACAACCGCAGCCAATGCAGTAACCATGTCATATATACCAATATGGTTCATATCCATTTACTCCATGTATATTATTTGCGTGCCATTTTATCTACACGCCGTGTTATAACTATAGTGTTGTTCCTTCCCCTTGTCAATCCCCCGCGATATCGGTTTATCGTACTGTCAGGGCAATGATGACAATCCGGGAAGAATGGGCTGTCTCCAAATCCTCACGGGACGATACCAATCTGCCAGAATACAATGATAGCCTGAAAGCTCACTTTCAGGCTATTTTACATCATTTGCTTTCCTTTTCTCTGCAGCAGCTCCCCGCTGCCCCCTTCCGCTCATGCAGCCAGCGCGCCGCATACACGACCGGCGTATCCAGCAGCGAGGTAAAGATAAAAATCACATAGCTCGACAGCGCGACCGACAGCAGCGTGCCCCAGTCATAGATGCCGTAAAACGCAAACAGCGTGAACAGCACGGTGTTGAGCAGCTGGGAGACCAGCGTCGAGCCGTTGTTGCGCAGCCACAGGAACGCGCGGTGGTCGCCCGTGCGGTTCTCGGTCAGCGTCCACCACTTGTGATACAGCCACACGTCGAAATTCTGCGCCACCACATACACCGCGAGCGAGGACAGCATCATGCGCGGGGTGTTGGAAAACACCGCCTCCATCGCAGGGCGCACCCAGTCGTTCGCGGAGGGCACATAGAGCAGCCAGGACTGCGACACGATGATAAACAGCACGTTTGCCGCGATGCCCGCCCAGACCGCCTTCTGCGCCTCTTTTTTGCCCGCAACCTCGCTTAAGATGTCGGTTACCAGGAAGGTGGTGGCAAACAGGATGTTGCCGAGCGTCATCTCCATGCCGAACGCGTCCAAAAGGATCATGACCTCGATGTTCGCCGCGATGGTAGCGAATACAGTAAACGCCATCAGGCCGCCCGTGCCGAACAGGCAAAACCACAAAAGCACTGCACCGTAGAGCACGACGAGCGATCCGATCAGCAGTAATTCATTCATTTTCCAGTTCTCCTACGCCAAAATCAGTGTTCTCGAGCAGGATGTCCACGCGCGGGTCATCCTTGTAACGTGGATACACCTCGCGGACAAAGGCCGCGCGGACGCTGTCGTCCGGCCGGACCTCAGTGGAGTTCGGAACCATGATGTTGACGCAGACGCGGTCAAAATGCACAAGACCGGTCTCGATATCGCGCGCCATGCCCTCTGCGGTCTGTCCGGCGAGGCCGAACAGCAGGCAGCAGTCGTCGAAATCCGCCGCAATCTTCGCGGGGTCGGCCTCGTCGATGCCCTTGTCGAGCACACGCTCGCGGTAATCCGCGTCAAAGGTCTCGACGCCGATCTTGACGTGCAGCGTCACGCCCTGTTTAGCGAACCGCTCCCGCAGGGCGGGGAGGGTCTTGCGGAAAATCCAGTGGCTTTCGATATGCAGGTCGCGGATGCGCTTTTCGCGGCACACCCGCTCGACTTCGCGGACGGTGGATTCGTCCAGCTCGGCAAACGAGCCGGAATTGATCGCCTCCAGCCGGCCGTAGACGCCAGTCACATGGGACAGCGCCTCGCGGTTGAGCCGCAGGTTTTCCTGCTCGTCGCGCGACGCATCCAGATGGTAGTCGCAGAATTTGCAGCGCTTCCACGCGCAGCCCCGGCCGCGCAGCAGCACGATTTCGCGCGGGTTTTTGTCACGGATCACCGAATAACGGGTCAAATCCACTGTTTCCCCTCCGTTCTGGCAAAAAAATAAGGCGTACCCTGCGGTACACCATCCAAACCGCGCCAAAGGCGCGCACCAAGCCCTCCGATCAAACCTGTAGCTTCAATCGAAGTTTTCCCGTAGTTTTGTTTATAGACAGGATGGTTCCGAACTGTCTGCTCTTCAGTTGCTTTTCCATTATAGCGGATTTCCCCGGAAAGTCAAGCATATACTTTCGCAGAAAGCGAAAAAGGGGGATTTCCATGCTTTGGGACCGGATTGCACAACTCAACGACATGGTGCACGCCTTTGTGTGGGGCGTGCCCATGCTCGTGCTGCTGGTGGGGGCGGGCGTGTATTTCACCGCGAAAACCGGGCTGTTCCAGATCCGCTACATCGGCCTTTGGCTGCGCAAAACGCTGTTTTCCTGCTTTACAGGCGAGGCGCGCCGCAAAGGCGGCGGGCAGGCGGTCTCGCCGTTCGCCACGATGTGCACCGCGCTCGCCGCGACGGTCGGCACGGGCAACATCGCGGGCGTGGCGACCGCGCTCACCATCGGCGGGCCGGGCGCGGTGTTCTGGATGTGGATTTCCGCCTTTTTCGGCATGATGACCGCATTCGCGGAAAACACGCTCGGTATGCTGTACCGCGAACGCGGCCCGGACGGCGCATGGCGCGGCGGGCCGATGCTGTACCTGAAAAAGGGGCTGCACAGCCCGTTTCTGGCCGCGGCGTTCGCGCTGTCCTGTGTGCTCGCCTCGTTCGGCATGGGCAACATGAGCCAGTGCAACTCGATCGCGGGCGGGCTGTCCGGCGTATTCGGCGTGCCGCCTCTTGTGACCGGCATTGCCACCGCCGCGCTGCTCGGCGCAGTCATGCTGGGCGGGCTGAAGCGCGTTACCCGGGTGACCGAAACGCTCGTGCCCTTCATGGCGCTCTTTTACATGGGCGGCGCGCTTGTGGTTCTGTGGTGCAGGCGCGAATACCTTCCACAGGCCTGTGGACAAATCCTTGCCTGTGCCTTTGACTGGAAAGCGGGCACGGGCGGCGCGGCGGGCTACGGCATCGCGCAGGCCCTGCGCACCGGCGTATCGCGCGGGGTGTTCTCCAACGAGGCGGGGCTGGGTTCATCGGTTATGGTGCACGCGGCGGCGGACGCAAAGGAACCGTGCGAGCAAGGCATGTGGGCGGTGTTCGAGGTGTTTTTTGACACCATCGTCATGTGCACCATGACGGCGCTCGTCCTGCTGTCCAGCGGCGTATATGACGCCGCACTGTACGGCGCTGCCGCGGGCACGCCCCTGCTCGCCCAGCTCGCCACGGGCGCACAGCTGACCGCGGCGGCCTTCTCCACCGTGTTCGGCCCGCCCGGCGGCGGGTTCGTCGCGGTGTCGCTCGTACTGTTCGCGTTTTCCACCCTGCTCGGCTGGTCCTATTACGGCCAGCGGGCGGCGGAATACCTGTTCGGCGAACACGCCGCGCCGGTCTACCGGGCGCTGTTCCTTGCCGCGGCCGTCCTTGGCTGCACCATGCGGCTGGATCTGGCGTGGGCGCTGTCCGACACTTTCAACGGCCTGATGGCGCTGCCCAACCTGATAGGCGTGCTCGCACTGCGCCGCGAGGCGCTCGGCGCATGGTCCCGTTACCGGCGGACAAATCATATTTGACAATTCCCCCTGTCCCTGTGCGCCCCTGTCACACAGATTGCACAAATTTCTGTTTTCCCCTGCCAAAAACTTGATTTGACCTTGTCAAGCCCGATAAATCCATATAAAATAGAAGGGACTTGCAGGAGAGAGACAAACATCCTGCAAATTGAAGGGGGAATTTGGAATGGATTTAACGGCAACGGCATGGACATTACTGCCGCCGGTCATTGCCATCGCGCTGGCGCTGATTACAAAAGAGGTTTACTCCTCGCTGCTGATCGGCATTCTGGCCGGCGCACTGCTGCTGAACGGCTTCCACCCGCTGCACGCGGTTGAAACGACGTTTGAAGTCATGGGCAGCAAACTGGGGGATAACATCAACATCTGTATCTTCCTTGTGCTTCTCGGCATCCTGGTTTCGCTTGTCACCAAATCGGGCGCGTCGCGCGCGTACGGCGACTGGGCGGTCAAAACCATCCGGACGCGGCGCGGCGCTTCCTTCGCGACCTCGTTCCTCGGCATATTCATTTTCGTGGACGACTATTTCAACTGCCTGACTGTCGGCACAGTCATGCGTCCGGTCACGGATAAGTACCGCATCACGCGCGCCAAACTGGCCTATATTATCGACGCAACCGCCGCGCCTGTGTGCATCATTGCGCCGATCTCAAGCTGGGCGGCGGCAGTCGGCTCCTCGCTGCCTGAATCGAGCAGCATGGACGGCTTCTCGCTGTTTTTGCAGACCATACCGATGAATCTGTATGCCCTGCTGACGATCGGCTTCCTGGTCTGGCTGATGTGAGCGGATTTTGACTTTGGCCCCATGGCCAAATACGAAAAGGCGCATAAGGACGACGACCTGACGCATGTTGAGGAAAACTATGTGGTCGGCGGTGCGGGCAAGGTGTATGACCTCATCCTGCCGATCTGTGTGCTGATTGTGCTGTGCATCTCGGGTATGCTGTACACCGGCGGCATCCTGGATGGGGCCGGCATCATTGATGCATTCGCCAACTGCGACTCCTCCACCTCGCTTGTGCTCGGCTCGTTCTTTACGCTGATTTTCACCTTCCTGCTGTATATCCCGCGGAAAATCCTGTCCTTCGGCCAGTTCTGCGAAGCGTTCACCGAGGGCTTCAAGGCCATGGTGCCCGCTATCCTGATCCTGACCCTCGCCTGGACGCTGTCCGGCGTGTGCTCGGAGGAATATCTCAACATCGGCGGTTTTGTCTCCTCGCTGGTGAACGGCGAATCCATGATCGCTACGCTCATGCCTGCGATCTTCTTCCTGATTGCGCTCGGCCTGGCCTTCGCGACCGGCACCTCCTGGGGTACGTTCGGCATCCTCATCCCGATCGCGGTTGCGGTGTTCGGCGACTCGCCCAACACCATGCTGGTTATGACGGTTGCGGCCTGCCTGTCCGGCGCGGTCTGCGGCGACCATGTCTCGCCCATCTCGGATACGACCATCCTCGCCTCTGCGGGCGCACAGTGCAACCATATTGACCACGTTTCCACCCAGATGCCGTATGCGCTGATGATTGCGGCAATCAGCTTTGTCGGCTTCCTCGTAGGCGGCATCACAGGCAACGGCTTTGCAGCGCTTGTGCTCGGCGCGGCGCTTCTGATCGGCGCGATTGTGGTGCTGACCCTGAAGTACGGCAAAAAGGAAGCCCAGTAATACCCGGTAAAACCAAACAGACCAACCGGCTCCCTCCTTTCGTGAGGGAGCCTCGGTTTGTCCAAACCCGCGCGCTGGCGCGCATAAAACCGAAAATTGCGGGTTACCGCAATTTCCTGCAAAAACCGGGAGCATATATCCCGATTTTTATTCCATTCGATGACTGCCCGCAGCCATCGGCAACGTTCGATGGGAGCCGTGCGCTTCCATCGAGAATAACAGAAAGAAGGAACCCCATATGACCACCGACCTTACCGAAGGCAAACCATCCAAAAAGCTGTTCTGGTTCTCGATCCCGCTGCTCTTAAGCGTCGCGTTCCAGCAGCTGTACCAGATGGCCGACTCCATGATCGTCGGCCGCTTCGCCATCACGCCCGAAGCGGGCGAGCTTGCGCTCGCCGCTGTCGGCGCAAGCTATCCGATCACGCAGCTGTTCGTCGCCGTGGCAACCGGCGTCAATATCGGAACGAGCGTGCTGGTTTCCCAGCTGTTCGGCGCCAAGCGCTACCTGCGCATGAAAACCGCTATCTCGACCGCACTGATTACCACCTCGGCCATCGCGCTGCTGCTCACGCTGATCGGCGCGCTCGCAACGGACGGCATGATGGCCGCGCTGCAGACCCCGGCGGACATCTTTGACGATGGCTCGCTTTACCTGCGCGTGTATGTGTTCGGCCTGCTGTTCCTGTTCCTCTACAACGTGTGCACAGGTATTTTCAACGCCATGGGCGACAGCCGCACCCCGCTCATCCTGCTCATCATCTCCTCGGTCACGAATGTCATCCTTGACCTGGCCTTCGTGGCAGGGCTGCATTGGGATGTTGCAGGTGTTGCCTGGGCGACCTTCATCGCGCAGGGCGGCTCGGGCGTGCTGGCGTTTTTCCTGCTGCTGCGCCGGGTGCACTCCTTCGACACGGGCGGCCATTTCCTGCTTTTCTCGCCCGAAATGCTGCGCCGCCTGACCAACTATGCCGTGCCCTCGATCGCACAGCAGAGTTTCGTTTCGGTCGGCAACGTCATCATCCAGTATTTCGTCAACCTGTGCGGCGCGACGGTCATCGCAGGCTACTCTGCGGCGACCAAGGTCAATATGTTCGCGCTGACCTGCTGCATGTCGTTTGCCTCCGGCCTGTCCAGCTATGTAGCGCAGAACATCGGCGCGCGCAAGCTGGACCGCATCGGCCCCGGCCTCAAGGCAGGCGCGATGTTCTCCATCGGCCTTGCGCTCGTATTCATGGCGGTCTATCTGCCGTTTGCGGATGTGCTGATCGGCCTGTTCATTCCCGCAGGCAGCGGCTCGGGCGTCATCGACGTGGGCCGGCAGTATCTGTACATCCTGACGCCGTTCTACGTCATCATATGCATCAAATTTGTCTGCGACAGCGTGCTGCGCGGCGCAGGCGCAATGCGTCCGTTCATGGTCACAACGTTCTCCGACCTGATCCTGCGCGTCGGCTTCTCGATGATCCTGTTCCAGTTCTGGCAGGAACTCGGCATCTGGATTTCCTGGCCGATCGGCTGGCTCCTCGGCACCGCGATTTCGGCATTCTTTTACAGAAGCGGCGTGTGGAGACGGAATCTGCCCAATCTGTAAGTCTCTCCATCCGAACCACGCTTCCAATCGAACAAAAAGCAGCAAAATGAAAAGAGTTTCCCGCAAGGGAAACTCTTTTTTTGTGCTCTGTATCCCGCGCCTGCCGCAGCGCGGTGTGCCGGACAGTTTTCAGTCGATGATCTGCCCGCGCAGGATGATGGTGTTGATGTTCAGGTCCTCATCCAGCAAAATGATGTTCGCCAGCTTGCCCGGCTCGAGCGAGCCGTAATCGTGCTCAATACCGATGGCGCGCGCCGGGTTGGTCGATGCCGACCGCACCGCCTGCCCGAACGGCACGCCCATTTCCACCGCCCGCCGCATGCAGCCGAACAGGTTGCAGACCGAACCCGCGAGCGTCTTGCCGCCGTGCATGGTGGCGCGGCCGTTCTGCACGGTGACCTCCTGCCCGCCGAGGGAATACGTACCGTCGCCCAGCCCGGTGGCTGCCATGCTGTCCGAAATCATGATAATCCGGTTCTCAAACAGGCGGAACGCCACCCGCACAGCGGACGGATGCACATGCACCCCATCCGTAATCAGTTCCACGCCGACCTCGTCGTTATCCAGCGCCGCGCCGATCACGCCGGGTTCCCGATGGGTCATCGGGGCCATGGCATTGAACAGGTGGGTCACCTCGCACGCGCCGCGGCGGAAGGCCTCGCACGCGGTGTCATAGTCCGCGTCCGTGTGGGAGAGCGACAGGCGCACCTCGCCGGCCAGCTCTTCGATCATGTCCAGCGCGCCGGGCAGCTCGGGCGCAAGGTCGCACAGCCGGATCATGCCCTGCGCCTTGTCCTGCAGGCGGCGGAACAGCGCTGCATCCGGCTTTTGCAGCCAGGCGCTGTTCTGCGCCCCCTTGCGGCTTTCCGCAAGGAACGGCCCTTCCAGATTGATACCCGCCAGCGCGGCGTCCCAGCGGCCCGAACGGTAGGTTGCCGCCGCCTCCATAATGGTGGACAGCTGCCCCTCGGGCAGCGTCATGGTAGCCGGGCAGATCGCGCAGATACCGTTTTCTGCCTGATAACGCGCCATGGCGGAAAGCGCCTCATGCGTGCCGTCGCACAGGTCGTAGCCCGCGCAGCCGTGGAAATGGATATCGACCAGGCCCGGGATGGCGTACAGGCCGCCCATATCGCAGGCATCCGCCGAAGGCGGGGCCGACGCGATACGGTCGCCCGAGATCGCCAGCCCGCCGGTGCGGAAGCTGCCGTCCGGCTGATAAATTCTGAGATTGCGAAACTCCATAGACGCTTACAACAGGTCCAGGCTCTTGGACAGCGCAGCCTCGTCCGCCACAACCGAAACATCGGTGTGCAGCTGGAGGATGGAGGCGGGGACGCGCGGCGTAACCGGGCCGAAAAATGCTTCACGGACAATATCCGCCTTGTTTTCGCCCGAAACCACGATCACAATGCGGCGCGCAAGCATGATGGTCTGCACGCCCATGGTGTACGCCTGGCGCGGCACGTCGTCCGCAGATTCGAAAAAGCGCTTGTTGGCCTCGATGGTGGACTCGGTCAGGTCCACGCAGTGCGTGCCCTTGGAGAAATACTCGTCCGGCTCGTTAAAGCCGATGTGGCCGTTGACGCCCATGCCGAGCAGCTGCAGGTCGATGCCGCCCGCGGCTTTGATCGCCGCGTCATAGCGCGCGCACTCGCGCGCCGCGTCCATCTGCGCGCCGTCCGGCAGGTTGATGCGGCTCTCCGGCACATTGATCGCGTCGAAGAAGTTTTTGTGCATGAAATAATGATAGCTCTGGTCATGGTAAGCGGTCAGGCCGCGGTACTCGTCCAGATTGAAGGTCGTGCACTCGCCGAAGTCCACGTCGCCCTTGTTGTACCATTTAATCAGCTGCTCGTAAATGCCGATCGGGGACGAGCCGGTCGCGAGGCCCAGCACGGAATCCGGCTTGAGGATAACCTGCGCCGAAATGATGTTGGCCGCCTTACGGCTCATATCGTTATAGTCCTTTGCACGGATGATTTTCATATTCTCTTACCTCTCTCCTGTTTAATTGACCCTGCTGCAAAAAGAAAAGGCGGGCATCTGCCCGCCTCCGCTCTCCGAGGGACGCCCCTCTGCCTTGGGGAACAGAATGCGGGGCTGTCTCCGGTTTTCTTACAGGTTATCCTTAAGGAACTGCTCGAGCGCTGCCGCTGCGGCCTCTTCGTCCTCGCCCTCGATGGTCAGGCGCACGGTGTCGCCCTGCTTGACGCCCATGCTCATCACGCCCATGATGCGCTTGGCATCGACTTCCTTCTTCGGGCCTGCGATCTTGATGCTGGACTTGAACTGGGCGGCCTCCTTGACCAGCATGCCTGCCGGGCGCGCGTGGATGCCGAGCTCATCGGTAATGGTGTACTCAAAGGTTTTCATAATTGCATTTTCCTTTCTATCGTAACATTTTTGGAATGGATTGCATTACATTCCGGGGATTTCCGGCAATTCGGTGCGCGGGAACCAGCCTGCCCTATCCGTCCGGCAGTATGCCCCGGCACAGCGGGAATATCCGAAAGCCGGCGCAGCCCCCATCCAGCGGACAGGCAGCCGCCGAAAATGAAAAGAACCAAACTCCTGCGCTGCCGGGCAGACTCGTTTTCAGGCCGGCTGCGAGAAATTTGGTTATGCCCGCCAATATGGCAACAAGCCAATCCGAGGGCGACGTCCGCTTGATGCTAATATTGTAACAAACCGGTATGCATTTTTCAAGACAGGAAGCCTAAAGCATATTGCCGAAAAATACCCCTTCATTTTCGTCACATCATACAAAGGAAAGCGCCTCTGTCCGCAGGCCTTTGACGGGCGCATCTATTTATGTTATCCTGAAAGAAACCAGAGAAGGCGAGGCAAGAAATCATGAAAATCGACGGCAACGAACTGGCCATCCTGCAGGACCGGCTGGACCGCGAGGGGAAAAAGCAGGAAGCCTGGAAGGTCAAGCAGGAATTCCTGCAGCAGGTGCGCGAGGCGGGCGACCACTGCCCCTGCCCTGAGGCGTGCCCGCATCACGGCAACTGCTTTGAATGCGTCACCATCCACCGCGGGCACCGCGACCACCTGCCCATGTGCCTGTGGGATATGGTCAACGAACGGGTCGCCGCGCTCAGCCACATGACCGAGGGCTCGCTGCGGGCGTATGAGGACCGCCAGGCCGCCGCTGCGTGCAGCGCCTGCCCGGGCTGCCCGCCGGACAACAGCTGAAATCAGAAAAGCCAGGCAGCGCCTGGCTTTTTTCGTTCTCTGCCGCCCCTCACCCGCCGCAGAGCGCGTCGAGCGCCTGCCGCGCCCTGCGCACCGCGTCCTCGTCGCACCGCCAGACCTCGAACTCGCTGATGCCCGGCAGGCCCATGGGCACGCCTTCGCGGCGGAAGGCCATGCGGCTGTCCTCTGTGCGTTTGGCGGACAGGTGGAAGGCGTTCGCGCCCGTCGCGGGCTGGAGGGTGCGG
>USSI01000025.1 GCA_900557315.1 uncultured Butyricicoccus sp.
CCAGAAGCTAAAGGCAACATTTTTGTTTTCTTCTTGGTCCAGAAAGGTGCGGACATTGTGCGGAATATAATGTCCGGCAAGTGGAAAAATATAACCGATGTTGATTTTTCCGCCACCGGAGGCGAGTTCTTTCATCTTGCCTGCCGCAATGTCACAGTCGCCTGCGATCCGGTCTGCATGCTCCAGGAAAAGACGGCCGGCATTGGTAAGGACAACACCGCGCCCTTTCTTTTCAAACAGCGTGATTCCAAGCTCACTTTCAAGGGCGGCCATCGAACGGCTCAGGGATGGCTGGGAAATATAAAGCTCCTCTGCCGCCTGGTGATAATTTTCCAGCCGGGCGACCTTTCGGAAATAGAGAATCTGATTCAGTGTCATGTGGTTTTTCCTCCTGAAAAAATGGTTCCGTAAGAAAGTCTTTGCTTCCTCTTATTATGATAACTCAAGTATACCATATCAATGCATTCAATGCATTGGTTTTTTCCTTTAAAAGCATTAGACCGCACACACTTTCACTGTTAAAATAAAGGCAAATGTTATTTTTTTAACATTCACGAAACTGGTAATCTGTTGTTTGTGACAAAACAAAAGGATGAACCGAACAGAGGAAAAAGACAATTTGACCTCAACACATGATCTATTTAAAAAGGAGAGAAACCATGAACAAGAAATACCTGCCAAGTGCATTAATTTTGTACTTGAACTACTTTATCCACGGTGTTGGATGCTCTATTCTGGGCCAGGCAGTCATCAAAGAGGCTCTGGCAGCAGCTTGGGGAGTGGAAGCAATGGCAATTACCGCAATTTCCGCAGCACTCGGTCTTGGCCGTCTGATCGCACTGCCATTTGCAGGTCCTCTGTCCGACAAGCTCGGACGTCGCATTTCCACCGCAATCGGAAGTGCTTCTTATGCAATTTATCTGATCGGCCTTGCCCTTGCATTTAATGCAGGAACACACGGTGGTTATACCATCGCTTACGTATGCGCCATTATCGGCGGTATCGCAAACTCCTTTCTGGATACCGGTATTTACCCGGCAGTATCCGAAATTATTTACAAAGCTCCGGGCGTTGCTACTATGGGAATCAAATTCTTCATCGCAATCGCACAGATGCTGCTTCCATTTGTTCTTGGTGTAGCGGTTACTTCTACCGCAGCCGGCTTTACCTCCTACAATCCGTTATTCTACGGATGCGGAATCGCTTATATCGTACTTTTTGTACTGGTATTCCTGTTCCCGCTGCCAGATGCTGACCAGAAAGCATCCGGCAAAAAAGAGGGTCTGATCGACAGCCTGAAGCATACCCATTTCTCTTTCGAGTCCATCGCCATGATCCTGATCGGATTCACCTGCACCGGTACCTTCCAGCTGTGGCTGAACTGTGCGCAGAACTTTGCAAAAGAAAATGTAGGCTGGGCGAATCCGTCCATCATGCAGACCTATTATTCAGCAGGAACCATGCTGGCACTCGTTGTAACCGCATTCCTGACCAGAAAAATCAAAGACGTTCGTTTCATCGTTGTTTACCCGGCTATCTGCCTTGTAACAATGATCGCTGTCCTGATGGGACAGAGTAAACCGCTGATGATCGCCGGTGCTTTCATCATCGGATGGGCTGGTGCAGGCGGACTGCTTCAGATCGCAACTTCCGTTTGCAACATGCTGTTCCCGAAAATCAAAGGAACCGTAACCGCACTGGTTATGATCGCATCTTCTCTCTGCAACTACACCATCCTGACCGCAGCATCTAAAATGCAGCCGTCCGGCGTTATGACCATGAATATCGTTCTGACCGCAGTTGGTGTTGCACTTGGACTGTTTGTAAACATCCGCTATAAAAAAATGGTTGAACTTGCACAGCAGGACAATTAAAATGAGGTTAAGGATTGCGGAAGTACGAAGTACCAGGTAATCTGGACGTGAAAAAGAAAAGCCTGCAAAGAAAAGTCAGGGTTAAATTGAAGAAAGAAGGAAAAACACATGAATACAGTAAAAGTTCGTGATATTGAAATCGGTGCCGGCGCACCGAAAATCATCGTTCCGATCGTAGGTGTTACCAAAAACGATATCATCGAAGAAGCAAAAACCTTCCATTCGATTCCGGTTGATGTTGTAGAATGGCGTGTAGACTGGTTTGAAGGCGTATTCGACTTTGCGCAGGTAGAGGACGTGTTAAAAGACCTCCGCGAAGCACTCGGCAATATTCCGCTTCTGATGACGTTCCGTACCTCCAAAGAGGGCGGTGAAAAAGCGATTGAGCCGGCAGCCTATGCGGAGCTGAACATCAAAGCAGCACAGACCGGATATGTGGATCTGGTGGATGTTGAGATCTTTACCGGAGATGACATTGTAAAGAAGATCATCGACGGTGCACACGCAGCAGGCGTAAAGGTTATCGCTTCCAATCATGATTTCTTCAAAACTCCTGCAAAAGCAGACATCATCTACAGACTGCGCAAGATGCAGGATATGAACGCAGATATTCCGAAGATTGCTGTTATGCCGCAGAACAGGAAAGACGTCCTGACCCTGCTTGCAGCAACAGAGGAAATGGCCACCAATTATGCGGACAGACCGATCATCACCATGTCTATGGCAGGCACCGGTGTAATCAGCCGTCTCTGCGGTGAGGTGTTTGGCTCTTCCATGACCTTCGGCGCGGCAAGGAAAGCATCCGCACCGGGTCAGATGGGTGTGAATGATCTGAGCACCGTTCTGGATCTGCTTCACAAAGCCATGTAACCGTTTTTTCTTTAGGGGACACCGGTATTTTTAGCTTTGCTGTTGATGCCGATGTCCCTTTTGTATTATTGTTCTGTTATAAATTTAACGGAGGTATGCCTTTTATGAAGAGAATATTTCACTGGCTGGATGAAAATCTCGAAGAATTTCTTCTGGTGATCGGTCTGATCGCCATGACGCTGATCATGGGAGTCCAGGTTTTCTGTCGTTACGTTCTTGGCATGTCGCTGTCGTGGTCAGAAGAGCTGACCAGATATATTTTTATCTGGTGCGGTTTTTTAAGCGTCAGCTACTGCAGTAAGAAATGCCTTTCCATCAAGATCGAGCAGTTTGTTGCGATTTTCCCGCGGAGAGGAAAAGCCATCTTCAAAATTGTGAATCATACATTTGAACTGATTTTTTTCATCTATATGATTCCGTTTGCTTTTTCCTATATGATGTCGTCGGTTAAAAGCGGCCAGCTTTCCCCGGCCTGCAAAATCCCGATGTACTTTATCCAGGCAGCACCGCTCGTCTCCTTTGTGCTGGTTGCCTTTCGTGTTTCGCAGCGGTGGATGATCGAGTTCCGCGTGGCACGGGGTGAGAACGTTTTCGACCCGGCCCATCCGGAGCGCAATACGCCGGAATCCTTCATTGAGGCAAATGCCGGAGCAGATAACGCCACAGAAAATGCCCTGAACGCGGGTATCGACAACCGCATTCATACGATTAAAAATTCAAACGAGGAGGAACGCTAATGCCGGTCGTAGTATTATTTTTGATTTTTGTTGCTTTGCTGGTCATCGCTGTTCCGGTATCGATTACCCTTGGAATCACATCTGTGCTTCCGTCGGTGTTTGACCCGTCCTTTACGGTAGGAGCCAAATATCTGATCCGTGCCATGTTCGGAGGACTCGATTCCTTCCCTCTGCTGGCAGTTCCGATGTTCGTCCTCTCCGGTATCATCATGGCTAAGGGAGGCATCTCCAAAAAACTGTTTGATGTCTTTGCCTATTTTCTCGGAAAATTCACCGCAGGTATGCCGTGCGCCGTTATCGTCACCTGCCTTTTCTATGGTGCGATTTCCGGTTCCGCTCCGGCGACCGTTGCTGCTGTCGGAAGCATGACAATTCCGATTCTGACTACTCTTGGTTATGATCTGACATTCTCCACAGCGATTGTGGCAGTTGCCGGCGGCCTTGGCGTTATCATTCCCCCGAGTATTCCGTTCATCATGTACGGTATGGCTTCCGGTGCTTCGGTCAGTGACCTGTTCCTTGCCGGAATTGTACCGGGTCTGATGATCGGTCTGCTGCTGATGCTTTATGCCATCTATCACTGCAAACGGTATGGGGAGGATAGGGAGAAGATCTATGCAGAAGTCAAAGTGCTGCATGACAAAGGCCTGCTTCGCGTTTTAAAAGAGAGCTTTTTTGCACTGCTCAGTCCGGTAATCATCCTCGGCTGTATCTACAGCGGCGTTGCTTCCCCGACCGAGGCGGCTGTTATCTCCGTATTCTATGCATTGATCATCAGCCTTTTTGTGTACAGAAGTATCCGCATCCGCGACATCTGGTCCATTCTGGTTGAGGCGATTCGTACCTTCACTCCGATCCTGTTCATCCTGGCGGCATCGACAGCATTTTCCCGTGTCCTGACGCTGATGCAGGTGCCGCAGACGGTCAGTGAGTTCATTCTGAACAATTTCCACAGCCCGGTTGCGATCCTTCTGATCATCAACGTATTCCTGCTGATTGTCGGAATGGTCATGGATACCACACCGGCAATCCTGATTCTGACCCCGATCCTTCTGCCGATCGTACAGGCAATCGGTATGGATCCGATTCAGTTTGGTGTGATCATGGTTGTCAACCTGGCGATCGGCTTCGTAACACCGCCGATCGGCGTCAACCTGTTCGTGGCAAGCTCCCTGACCGAGGTTCCGGTCATGCAGATCGCAAAGAAGGCTATGCCGATGATCGGTTTCTTCCTTGCGGCACTGCTGCTGATTACGTTTATTCCGGCGATTTCGATTGGAATTTTATAGGGAGGAGCGAAGGACAATGAAAAAGATGACAAAAAAGAAAAAGCTTTTCCGAAAAGTGACGGCACTTGCTGCTGTCATTGCGCTTGGCGCATCGCTTGCCGGCTGCGGCTCTTCCGATGGAGAGACGACACAGCGCTATTCCTGGCCGCTGGCAACGGCGAGCCCGGAGGACACGGTAACGCAGATCTTCGCTGAGAAGTTTGCGGAAGAGATTTCAGAGCTGAGCGATGGAAGGATGAAAATTCAGGTTTACGCAAACTCAACGCTTGGCGGCGACCGCGATCTGCTGGAAACGTGTGCTGACGGCGATATTCCGTTTGTCGTGCAGAATACGGCACCGCAGGTTTCTTTTATGGGGGATCTTGCCGTGTTTGATTTGCCGTGTGTGTTTGATTCTCTCGATGAATGCCGTGAGAAGATTGATAATCCGGAGTTTTACGAGCTGATCAGCAACGTTTATACGGAGGGAGGCTATCACCTGCTCGGTATGGCAGATCAGGGATTTCGTGTCATGAGTACGAATAAGCCGGTTTACAGCTTTTCGGATTTCAAGGGTCAGAAGATCCGTACCATGGAGAACAGCTACCATCTGGCATTCTGGAAAGCCATCGGTGCCAACCCGACGCCGATGAGCTTCAGTGAGGTTTACATCGGCCTGCAGCAGCACACGATTGATGCGCAGGAGAACCCGTATGAGGTCATCGTTTCGAATAACCTGTATGAGCAGCAGGATTACGTAGTGGAAACGAACCATCTGCCGCATCTGATTTCCCTGATCGTCAACGATGACTTCTTCAAAGATCTGCCTGCAGACGAGCAGGAGATCATGACCAAGGCGGCAAAGATTGCGACCGAGTACGCGAGAGAGCAGTCCGATGCCCGTATCGCCGATAAAATTGCGACGATCGAGGAGAGCGGAACGAAGATCCTGACTCTTGATGACCAGACAAGAGCGGAGATCCGAGAGGCGTCGAAGAGCGTGTATGAGTCGATCGAGGAGAATATTGATCCGGTGATTTACAATGCTTATATGGATGGGATTGAAAACTGAGCGTTATTCACTAAAAAAATGGTGACGATTCAGAGCCTTATCTCGATGTTGCTTTTCGCTATATGAAACTCCGGAAAAATTGCTCATTCATGCAAGCGTGTTTCGCGATTTTTCTTCGGCTTCGCATGGCTCTGAATCGTTGCAAAAAAAGAAATTTCCCGGCTGCTGGGCGCTGAAAAACGGTGCTTCGCAGTCGTTTTTTTGTCTGGATCGCTTTAAATTTACAAAATCTGCCTTGTACCGTCGAAATTACAAGATTATAATGGGATTTGGAAGTTTTTTTTGATCTATTATTATGACCAAGGGAGGCAAAGAAATGATTTTTAATCACATGGACCGGATTGTATTTGCAGGAGATTCCGTAACGGATATGGAGAGTGCACAGCCGGTGGGGGAAGGTTTATTTGAAAATGTCGGAAAGAGCTACGTCAGAATTGTTGAGAACATGTTGTCTGCATTTTACCCGGAGGTATACATTCGTGTAACAAACTCCGGTATCAGTGGAAACACAAGCCGCGATCTGCTGCAGCGATTTGACCGCGACGTTGTTTCCCTGAACCCGGACTGGGTTTCTATTTGCATCGGTATCAACGATGTCTGGAGACAGTTCGACAGCCCGGCTATGCCGGATGTCCAGGTATCTCCGGAGGAGTACCGTTCTAACGTCGAACAGATGATTCTCTCCGTAAAAGATAACGTAAAAGGTGTTTTTCTCATGACCCCATATTATATGGAGCCAAATGGGGAGGACTGGATGAGAAAACGTATGGATACGTATGGGGCAATCTGCCGTGAGCTGGCCGAAAAATATGGCTGCTGTTTTATCGATCTGCAGGCTGTTTTTAATGATTATTTCCAATACCGCCATTCTTCTTACATCGCCTGGGACAGAATCCATCCGAATCAGATCGGGGCAACGGTGATCGCGCGGGCGTTCCTGGAAGATACCCCGCTCCAAGGGGAATTTACCAAAGGACTGTATAAAAGAGGGGTAGAGTAAACCATGCCAATCGTTCTGGCGTCCGGCTCGCCGCGCAGGCGCGAGCTGCTGGCGCTGATTACTGAGGATTTCACCGTCTGTCCGGTGGATGCGGACGAGACCCTGCGCCCGGGCGCGCCGCTTGACGAAGAGGTCGTGCGGCTGTCCTGTCTGAAAGCGCAGGCAGCGCAGGGGCTGCATCCGGATGCGCTGTGCATCGGGTCGGACACCATGGTCACGATCGACGGCCTGCCGCTCGGCAAGCCGGCAGACGAAAAACAGGCGGCAGAGATGCTGCGGCGCCTGCGCGGGCGCACGCACGAGGTGCTGACCGGGCTGGCGGTGCTGCCGCCGGACGGCGAAGCGCGCACGCTGTGCACCCGCACCCGCGTCACCTTCCGCGACTTTGCGGAGGACGAGCTTGCCGCCTATCTCACAACGGGCGAGCCGCTCGACAAAGCGGGCGCCTACGGCATCCAGGGGCACGGCGCGCTGCTGATCGAGGGCATCGAGGGCGACTATTACAGCGTCATGGGCCTGCCGGTCGCGCCGCTGGGTGAAATCCTGCGCGGGCTGCACGCGGTGTAAACCGTGCGGCCCCGCTTCCATGCGAACATACCCGCGTTTTCCCGGCTTCTGCCCGGTTGAGGACGCGTTTCCGGACGGGATTCTTGAAAGGAGTTTTAGCTTTTGCGAAGACGGAACAGATTAGGCTCGCGCTTTTTCGTTGGCGTGGCGGTGGTGGTCGTGCTGTGCGTCCTTTCGGCGCTGTACAGCGGCGTGACCGGCAACCCCTCGCCTGTGACACGGGTTGTGGGCTTTGTGACCACACCGATACAGCGTCTGGCGACCGGCATCAGCGGTTTTTTCGGCAGGGGCCTGAGCTATTTTACGGATTTTGACGCGCTGCAGGCGGAGAATGAGGAACTGAAGCGCCAGATTGCCGATATGCAGCAGACCGTGCGCGACGCCGAACTTGCGCTCGAAGAAAACGCCCGGCTGCGCCAGCAGGCAGGCCAGCCCGAGCGGGTGCGCGACCTGACGACCATCAGCGCCGAAGTGATCGCCCGCAACCCGGGCGACTGGGCGACCACGCTCACACTGGATAAGGGGTCGAGCCACGGCGTGGTGGAAGGCGATATCGTTACCACGGTGGACGGCATGGTCGGCTATGTCAGCGAAGTGCAGTCCAATTACTGCGAGATTACAACGGTGGTCGATGTGGAGATGCAGTGCGGCGCGCTCATCACGCGCACGCGCGAAACCGCGATCGCGGAGGGCGATTACGACCTGATGGCGGACGGCAACCTGCGGCTGTCCTACCTGACCGATGATGCCAGCGTGGTCATCGGCGACACGGTCGAGACCTCCGGGCGCGGCGGCCTGTTCCCCAAGGGCATCATGATCGGCACGGTCGAAAGCGTGCTGCCCGAGGATAACGGCATCTCGTACTATGCGGTTATCAAGCCGTTTGTGGACGTGGACACGGTCTCGAGCGTTTCCATTGTCACCGACTTTACGGATACTACGGAGTAAACAAATGCAGAGAGAACGTTTATCTATCCCCAAAATACTGCTGTACATCCTGCTGGCGCTGGCCATCTATGTACTGCAGACCAGCCTGTTCGGCGCATGGTCGATCCGCGGCTATCATCTCGACCTGCTGCCCGCGCTGGTGGCTGCCGCCGCACTGCTGGACGGCCCGGCGGAAGGCGTCATTGTCGGCATCGCCGTGGGCCTGTTTTACGACCTTGGCTTTATCGGCATCGACGGCCTGTACCCGCTGTTTTTCATGCTGTTCGGCCTGGTGGCGGGCGCGATGAGCCGGCTGACGCTCAGCGGCAGCTATGTTTCCATGATGCTGATGACTGCGTTTGAGATGGTCGTGCTCGGCCTTCTGCGGTATTTTGCATACCTGCTGCCGCAGGCCGGCGCATCGTTTGCGCTGGTGCTGCAGCAGATTGTCGGCGGTACGCTGCTGTCATGCGTGTTCTGCTTTATCGTGTACCTGCCCATGCGGAAAATCAGCCGCGCCTTCGCCGACCGATAACCCCCGGAAAAGGAGCCCCCTATGGTAAACAAAAATCAACTGCTGCGCCGGCTGCTGGTGCTGGGCTGCCTGCTGCTGCTCTGCTTCGGGCTGGCAGGCGGCCAGCTGGTGCAGCTGCAGCTGGTGGGCGGCGAGAGCTATCTGCGCCGGTCGGCCGAGTTCCTGACCACGACTTCCACCGTTTCGGCGGCCCGCGGCGAGATACTTGACCGCTACGGCCGCCCGTTGGTGACCAACCAGACCGGCTTTTCGCTCGTGCTGATCTATGCCTCCTTCTGGGACGACAAGGAGGGGCGTTTTGAGACCCTGCTTGACCTGGCGGGCCGCGTCAAGGCGGATGGCGGCACGGCCTCTGCGGAGGGCGATACCGCGGACGGCACGGGCGGGGAAGCAGACACCGGCGATTCGACGGAGACGGCCTCGTCGGACGAGAGCAGCGGCGCGGTCCTGAACGATGTGCTGCCGATTACCAGTACCGCCCCATTTGAATACGTTGGTGAGAGCGGCAGCAGCGACCGGAATTCCCTCTCAAGCTATATCAAGACGAGCGCGGACACACTCGAGCTGGGTGCGGTGCAGGAGGCAGTCGCCGCAGCGCAGGCCGCAAACGAGCAGAACCCGCAGTACGATGCGGATGGCAATGAGATCGACCAGGTGGCGGCGCTCGACGCGACTACGGTCATTTCCGCCTCCGAGTTTATCAGCGCGATGCGCACGTATCTGGAGGAAAACGCCGGTATGCCCACCGGCCTGTCCGATGCGGACGCGCGTACTCTGGTCGGCCTGTACTACAGCATGCGGCAGGTGGGTTTCGGCAACAGCACGACCTTTACCCTTGCGGACAATGTCTCAATGGACCTGATCGCCTACATCAAGGAGCATCATCAGGACTATGAAGGCGTAGATATTGAGAGCAAGGCAGTCCGGCAGTATGACACCACCTATGCGGCGCACCTGCTCGGCACAGTCGGCCCGATGTGGAAGGAAGAATGGGAGGGCACCGAGCACGGCGGCCCGTACCAGGACAAAGAAGGCTACAATATGAACGACACCATCGGCAAGAGCGGGCTGGAACTCGCGCTTGAGGAGTACCTGCACGGCACGGCCGGCTCGCGCACGATGGAGACCGATCTGGGCAGCGGCGCTGCGCTCGAGGACGAAGAAAACTCCAGCGCGCCTCAGCCGGGGGATAATGTCATCACAACGATCGACCTGGAGCTGCAGCAGGTGGCGGAGGACTCGCTGGCCAACTATGTTTCCGGCTATGGCCGCGGCGGCGCGGCGGTCGCAATCGACCCCAACAGCGGCGAGGTGCTGGCCATGGCGTCCTACCCGACTTACAGCCTGGCGGATTATTATGATGCAGACGCAGTAGAGGCGCGCACCTTGGATTCGAGGCGCCCGGAGGTCAACCGCGCGACAAGCGGCATGTATCCGCCCGGTTCGACCTTCAAGGTGCTGACGGCAATCGCGGGCCTGGAAGAAGGCGTGATTGATGCGAATACCACCTTCACCTGTACCGGTGTGTTCGAGCTTGGCGGGCAGGAGTTTAAATGTGAAAACCATGATACGCCGATGACGCTGGACGTCACGCAGGCGATCAAGTACTCCTGCAACACATTTTTCTACAATGTCGGCCAGCGCCTGACCGGCGAGCGCCTGGAAAAATGGTGTGAGATGTTCGGCCTTGGCGAGGCGACCGGCATTGAGATCGGCGAGGAGACCGGCCATGCCGCCGGCCCGACCTATCGTGAGATCATGCGCGCGGCTAACCCGCTGCTGCAGGAGTGGATGGGCGGCGACGACGTCAACGCGGCAATCGGCCAGTCGGACAACATGTTCACCCCGCTGCAGCTGGCAAACTACATGGCTGCGGTGGTAAACGGCGGCACGCTGTATAAGCCGACGCTGGTGAAAAGCATCAAGACCTATGATTACTCGGGTGTGGTGGAGGAGTCTGAGCCTGAGGTGCTTGGCACGATTGAGTTCTCCGACGCGACCTGGAACCTGGTCATGCAGGGCATGAACGAGGTTACCGCCGAGGGCGGTACCGCGGCGACGACGTTTGCCAATTATGAGATACCGGTCGGCGGCAAGACCGGTTCGGCGGAAATGACCGAGCACGCTGATCTGGATGACCCGACCAGCCCCATTATCGAGTATACCAACGGCCTTTTTGTCGCTTTTGCGCCGTTTGACGACCCGGAAATCGTGGTCTGCGTAGTCGGTGAGGCGGCAGGGCACGGTTCCTCGGTTGCGCCGGTCGTGCGCGATATCTTCGACGCCTATTTCGCGGAGGAAGAGCCGGATACGGTTGAGAGCGTGCAGGCGGAAAACACGATGGTCCGGTAAAAAACCGCTGCAATAAAAAATTTGCACAAACGCTTGTAAATTGGCAGTTGGTGGTCTATAATACAATATATAAGTTTTTCATTTCGGAGGCGGTATGTTGAAGGTTATTCTGGTTGCGTCCGGTAAGGGCGGCACAGGGAAAACCTCCCTTACGGCGGGCGTGGGCGCGGCGCTGTCGCAGCTCGGCCGCCGTGTGCTCCTGATCGACGGCGACTGCGGCCTTCGCAACCTCGACATTGTGCTCGGCATGTCGGACAGGGTGGTTTATTCCTTCGCCGATGTTGCCGGCGGTGCCGTGCCGTTGGAAGATGCGATGGCACGGCATCCGGACTACGAAACACTGTACTTACTCACTGCGCCGGTCGCGCTGCCTGCGCTGAGCGAGCGCGGTATGGAGCAGCTCGCTGTGCAGGCGGAGGAGGCCGGCTTTGATTATCTCCTGATCGACGGCCCGGCGGGGCTGCCGGCGGAGCTTTCCTTCCTCGCACATATAGCAACGCAGGCGATCGTCGTTACGGCGACCGACCGCGCCTGCATCCGCGGCGCGGAGCGGTGTGCGCGCAAGCTGGAGGAAGAATATTGCATCCAGCGTATCCGCATGGTGCTCAACCGCGTGCGGCCGCAGCTGATTTGCCGCGGCAAGTCGGGCAATATTGACGACGCGATGGATGAAGCGGGCCTGCCGCTGCTGGGCATCGTGCCTGAGGACGAGGAACTCATCGTATGCGGCAACAGCGGGAAAAGCATCCTGGCGGTAAAACGCGCCGGTGCGG